>JBEBWH010000205.1:0-5963 GCA_040392305.1 Bradyrhizobium sp.
CGTCACCGGTCTCGCGTTCGTATTCGCACTCGGGCAGAACATCCCTCTCAAGATCATTTCATGGGAGTTGGACAACGCTCAGGGCTCGGGCCTGCTGGCGACCGAAGCCAGCGGCATCACCAGCTACAAGGATATCGCCAAAGCGAAGAAGATCGGCGCCACGGCGGGGACCTGTTCGCAAGTCTCCCTGAAGCTGATGGCTAAGAAAGCCAATGTCCCCTACGACAAGCTGAATGTGGTGAATATAGCGCCGCCGATTTTCGCGAACGCCTTTACGGGAGGCGCGATCGATGCGGCTGTCGGTTGGGCGCCATGGACGATGAGCGCTCCCGCAGGGGTCAAGGTCGTATCCTGGGATTCCGACTACGGTGGTGTTTGCCCCAGCGTCAATGGCTTGCGGCCGGATTTCATCGCGAAGCACCCGAGCGTGCCGGAGAAGCTGCTTGCGGTTCAGGCCGAAGCACGCGACTTGATTGCCAAGAATCCTCAGCTGGCGATCGATGCATTGCAGCGTCAGTTGCAACTGACACCGGCCATCGCAAAAGAGTTCTACGAAAAGCACTGCTGTAGCCGACTGCCTTCGCTTGAGCAGCAGCTGGATCCGGACTCCCCCTGGTCGCTTGTCAATCCAAACGGTGGACTGGCATTGCAAGCGTTGATCGCAAGCCAGATGCTCTACGAGCTCGGCACCATCCCGGCGCCTCTCAAGCCGGAGGTGATCACTACGGCCATTGATCCTGCTCCCATGCGCAAATTCCTCAGCTCGCGCCAAGCCGTCGGGCGATAGTCGAGAATTGGTGGTTCATCTGATGAAAAGTATCCCTCGCTTCTGGATCTCTTCGGGTACGATCGTTGCGATATTTGTGGCGTGGTTCGCTGCAACCAACGCCGGACTGGTCGGCCCGAGCTATCTGCCCTCGCCTCAGGCGCTGCTGTCCTCTTTTATGAATTTGCTTGAGAACGGATATCAGCGCACCCCGCTTTGGGAGCATATCGGCATCAGCCTGTTCCGTGCACTGAGCGGTTTCATACTCGGGGCCGCCGTTGGAATTCCGACGGGGTTGGTGACGGGCTATAACCGTTCGGCGGATGCCGCGATGTCCCCGATCATGGCGTTCATTCGGCCAATTCCGCCGATCGCGTTCATTCCCATGGTGGTGCTGTATTTCGGACTCGGCGAGGTTGGAAAGGTCGTCCTGATTTTCATCACCGCGTTCAACTATGCTCACGTCAACGCGCATGCCGGTGCCTCGCATGTGCCGATCGCCTATATTCGCGCGGCCCAGACGCTTGGTCTGACGCGGGGACAGATCTTTCGAAAGGTCGTGTTCCCCGCGGCATGGCCTCACATTTTCACCGGGTTGAAAGTTGCAATGGCGTTGAGCTGGGCGGTGGTCGTGGCGGCCGAACTGGTTGGCGCGCAGAAGGGGCTTGGCTTCATGATTTCCGATGCTGCGCAGGTTTTCCAGATACCTGTCGTTTTTATCGGAATCGCGCTGATCGGCTGCATCGGGCTTGCGCTGAACATGGTTCTCAGCGTTGCTGAAGCCAGGATCGTTCATTGGAAGGGCCGCTGAGCTCTCCGCTGTCAGAGTATTCTATCCATGTATCACAAAGCCGCGTTGGAACTGATGTCCTCACAAACCCGCCCGACTGGTTACGAAGCCGAAGATAAAGTGGTCTTCGACGGCGTTTCCAAGGTCTATCCGAGTTCGGGGGCAGCAGCCGGCTCGACCGTTGCCGTCCAGTCGATGAACATCGCAATCAAGAAGGCCGAGATCGTTAGTATCCTTGGCCCCACCGGATGCGGCAAGTCGACAGCAATGAACATGATTTCGGGGTTTGAGTTTCCCAGCGAGGGTCGGGTTTTGCTTGACAGCAAACCCATTCGTGCGCCGGGGCCAGACCGGGCTGTCGTGTTCCAGCAGGCTGCTCTATTCCCGTGGCTCACGGTTCTTGAGAATGTGGTTTTTGGCGTCAAGAGTCGTGGAATAAGTCCTGACGTCTACTCCAAGCGGGCTGAATTGCTGCTGAAGGCGGTCAAGCTCAATGGCTTCGAAAAGCATTATCCGTATCAGCTTTCGGGAGGCATGCAGCAGCGTGTGCAGATCGCCCGGGCGCTGATATCGGAGCCCGAGGTGCTTTTGATGGACGAGCCGTTCGGTGCCCTCGATTCGCAGACGCGGCTGATGATGCAGGAACTGGTGCTCCAGCTCTGGATGGAGTTTCAGCCGACGATCATCTTCATCACTCACGATGTTGCGGAAGCGATCTTCGTGTCCGATCGTATCCTTCTGATGTCGAGCCGTCCGGGAAGGGTCAAGCTTGCAGTCTCGGTGGCGGAGCCGAAGCCACGGAGCCAGGAGTTTCTTGCAAGCGCCAACTTCATCGATCTGCAGGCCAGCCTGCTCAAGGCGCTCAAACAGGAAGTTCACTGACGAACCACAGTTATGGCTTCGGCAGCTATTGCCTCGGGGCTTAGGGACGACTACCACACAGCGCATCAAGGATGCGATGTCGTGATCCGAGAGACTGTGCTGACGCTTGCGTTGCGATTGGGGCGGCGCTTTCTGCGCATCGCCGCTGATGTTCAGCACAGGCTTTGGAAGATCGGCCCGAGTGCGGATTGTTCGCCCCCCGGCGCGCAAGGCATCGCTGAAGGCGGAAAGAATGGATCGCTTTGAAGTCTGCTTCGTCAATGACCGATTGATATCGAAAGCGTCCGCTCGGATTGACCCAACGGATCGGGGTTTCGCGCTTGGTGATGCCTTGTTTGAGACGATGCGTGTTCGTGAAGGGCGCGTCGTCAACCTGAACGCACATCTTGAGCGTCTAATTTCGGCCTCCGAGCTTTTGGGCTTCCGATCCGTTCCGGATGCTCATGCTCTTTTTGCCGCTGTCGAAAGCACACGTACTGCGAACGATATTGTCGGCGGCGTGTTGCGGCTGACCGTTGCGCGCGGATCAGGCGGCCGCGGCTTGGCGGCTGGCGATGATCTTCGGCCGACGATCGTCATTGTCGGATCGCCGCTGCCGACCCGGCCGCTCGGATTTCGCGCCGTTACAGCGTCGGTCGCGCGGCGAAACGAGCAGTCGCCATCCTCGAGGATCAAATCGACGAACTATCTCGATAGCATTCTTGCCTTGAGAGAAGCGACCTCGCGCGGAGCCGACGATGCGTTGCTGCTCAATACGAAAGGCAAGGTGGCGTGCTTCACCGCGGCCAATCTTCTTGCCCGCCTTGGCTCCGTTTTCGTGACGCCGCCGGTGGCCGATGGGGCGTTGCCCGGAACAGTCCGCCGCCATCTGCTGGAGCAGCTACCGATCGAGGAGGCGAGCCTGACGTCGGCGCAACTGGCGTCCGCCGATGAGATCATCGCGACCAACTGCCTCGGCGTCCGTCAGCTTCTCGAACTCGATAGCAAGACCATCTCGTCAGAGCCGATCCTCCTCTCCCGGGCTCGGGCGATTTACGACGCGATGACATGAGAGAGGTTTATGTGAGGAGCAGTCGAATGCGGCTGCAGGTCGCGGCTCTGATGCGTGCGCCGCGCTGTATCGTTGAGCATCCCCTTGCCGAAGGCAGGGCTACCGCGGACAATCGGTCCGACTGAGGAAGTCACGTGTGACGACGCTGCTGATCGATAACTACGATTCGTTCACGTACAATCTCTTCCAGGATCTGAGCAAGATCGCGGGGCGCCCTCCGATCGTGATCAAGAATGACGAGATCGGATGGGAGGAGCTTTGTGCTCTCGAATTCGACAGTATCGTCATTTCGCCGGGACCAGGACGACCCGAGAACGACAGCGACTTCGGAGTTTGCCGACGCGCTATCCTCGAAGCAAAAGTCCCGATCCTGGGTGTATGTTTGGGGCATCAGGGCATCGCGGATGCATTCGGAGGGCGCATCATATCCGCCCCCGAATCGGTGCATGGTCGCACAAGCAACGTCCATCACGATGCGAGTGGGCTCTTTAGCGACATCCCGTCGCCGTTCTCCGTCGTGCGCTATCACTCGCTCGTGGTTGATAGCGATCTGCCGGCCTGCCTGAAAGCGACCGCGTGGACGCGCGATGGCATTCTGATGGCGCTTCAGCATCGTGAGAGGCCGATCTGGGGCGTTCAGTTTCATCCGGAGTCGATCTGCTCCGAGCACGGCGTCACGCTGCTACGGAATTTTCTCAGTTTTGCGCGAGGGGCAGGCGCTCGTGATTGCAGTCAATCGCGCGGTAGCGTTTCTCGTCGTGCTTCCTTGCCGGAGACTCAAAGACCGGCATTGAGCTATCGTCGCCTGCCGCGCCTGATCGATCCGGAAGCTGCTTTTCAGGAGCTGTACGCAAGCAGCACGCACGCCTTTTGGCTCGACTCGGCTCTCGTCAGGGAAGGACTTTCGCGCTTCTCGTTCATGGGAGAGGCGTCGGGCGCGCATGGGGAGATTCTCTCCTACGATAGCGGAGAAGGTCGTCTCCAGATAACGGACGAGGCCGGGACCCGGGTCTTGCAACAAAGCATATTCGATTTCATCAAGGCGAGGACCGGACCGCAGTTCCGCTCGGACGCCGATCTTCCGTTCGACTTTCATGGCGGATATGTCGGCTATTTCGGTTATGAACTCAAACAGGAGTGCGGCGGCGACGCCGCGCACCTATCCCCGCTGCCGGATGCGATGCTGCTTTCGACCTGGCGCTTCATCGCCTTCGATCATCTGACGCATGACACCTATCTGGTGAGTTCCGGCGAGGCGCGCGAGAACGCGGAAGCATGGCTGCGTGAAACCGAAGCCCGCCTGAGTGGCCTTGCTCCGCTGCCGGAGCCGCTGGCCGGTTCGTTGCCCGATGTGACCGCCGATGCCTGTGAGGTGACGTCGCGCCATGATCGATCAGAATATATCGATCGCATCGGGCTCGCGATGAGCCAGATCAGGGCGGGCGAAAGCTACGAGGTTTGCCTCACCAATGCTCTGACCTTGGATCTGAGCGTGGATCCGTTCGAGCTCTATCGCATCTTGCGCCGGATCAATCCAGCGCCGCACGCCGCATTCCTCAAGCTGGGCGATCTGGCGATCGTCAGTTCTTCGCCCGAGCGCTTTCTGCGGGTCGATCGGCAAGGTCGTGTGCAGGCAAAACCGATCAAAGGCACCGTGCGGCGCGATCCTGCGCCGGCGGCGGATGCCGCGCTGGCCGAGTGGCTTCGCACTGACGAGAAAAGCCGCGCGGAAAATCTGATGATCGTCGATCTGCTCCGCAACGACATCGGCCGTGTGTGCGAAGCCGGTAGCGTGAACGTAACGCGTCTGATGGAAATCGAGAGCTATGCCACCGTCCACCAGTTGGTGAGCACTGTCGAGGGGCAGTTGTCGGATCAGGCGCATGCGATCGATGGCATAAAGTCCTGCTTTCCGGGAGGCTCGATGGTCGGCGCTCCGAAAGTCAGAACAATGAAGATCATCGATCGGCTGGAGGGGGAGGCGCGGGGCGTGTATTCCGGTGCGATCGGTTATATCGGGTTCGATGGTGCGACCGATCTCAGCATCGTCATCAGGACGATCGTTGCTACGCAGGGACGTCTCTCCATCGGTGTCGGCGGCGCCATTGTTGCGCTATCGGACCCGGTCGAGGAATTCGAGGAAACTAGGTTAAAGGCGCGGTCGCTTTTGCACGCAATTGCGCTGGCGGCGGGTGTCGTGGATAACGGCAGCCGTCCTGCGGAGGCGATGATAAAGGAGAACGCCGAGGCTTCGTGACGCCGCGGTGCCGCCCGCCTTTGAACGCAACGGCGCGCCTCTTCTGAAGCGATCGGCATTGCCTGTCGGATTCTTTCGCGGGGACGGATGCGCGCCTGTCACCTCGGGGCGTGCACCGCGCCCGCACATGATCGCGGCCTATTTCGGCACGGTGTTTTTATAGATCTTGCCGTCTTTCATGATGACAAGGAAATTCCTGCCGGGGTCTGCAATGAGA
>JBEBWH010000206.1:0-5940 GCA_040392305.1 Bradyrhizobium sp.
TAGGCCGGCAGCCCCATCGCGGCGCAGACCTGCTGCGTCACGTCATACAGCTCCCGCGCGGTCGCCTCGTCCGGCGTCTTCAGCTTGCCGGCCGCATGCAGTCCGTAGAACGGCGTGCCTTCCTCGATGGTGAGCTGATAGAGCGACAGATGTTCGGCCGCCTCGCCGATGGCGCGGCGCAGTTCGGCCTCCCACATCGCCGGCGTCTGATCGGGGCGGGCATAGATAAGATCGAAGGAATAGCGCTCGAAGGAGCGGCGCGCGATCGCGACCGCCTCCGTCGCCTCCTGCGCCGTGTGCAGGCGGCCGAGCGCCTTCAGCGAGGCGTCGTCCATCGCCTGCACGCCGAGCGACACGCGGTTGACCCCGGCCGTGCGATAGCCGCGAAATCGCGTGGCCTCGACGCTGGTCGGGTTGGCTTCGAGCGTCACCTCGATATCGGGCGCCACCGACCAGTATTTCGCGATCGCGTCCAGCACGCCGCCGACGGTCCGCGGCTCCATCAGGGATGGCGTGCCGCCGCCGAGAAACACCGATGTCACGGTGCGGCCGGGCGTCCGCGCCGCGGTCGCCTCGATTTCGCGCGTGAACGCGCGCACATAGCGGTCCTGATCGATCGCGGTGTGCCGCACATGGCTGTTGAAGTCGCAATAGGGGCACTTCGACAGGCAGAACGGCCAATGTACATAGACCCCGAAAGCGGGCGCGGCGGGGTCAGCGGGGCTCAAGGCAGATCTCCGCCAGTTTGACGAAGGCGCGGGCGCGATGCGACAGGCCTTTGCCGCGCGGCGGCAGGCCGTGCTTTTCCTCGCTCGTCATCTCGCCGAAGGTCCGCGCATGACCGTCCGGCAGGAAGGCCGGATCGTAACCGAACCCGGCGGTGCCCCGCGGCGGCCAGACCAAAGTGCCGTCGACGCGCGCCTCGACCTCCTCGACATGGCCATCGGGCCAGGCCACGCACAGCGCGGAGACAAAATGCGCGGAGCGCTGCGGCGGTGTTGTTGCGCCGCGCTCCTGCAACAGCCGCTCGATGCGCGCCATCGCGCCCATGAAATCCTTGCTGTCGCCGGCCCAGCGCGCCGAATAAATCCCCGGCTGGCCGTCGAGCGCATCGACCACCAGCCCCGAATCATCGGCGAAAGCCGGCAGCTGCGCGGCGTGCGCCGCCGCCGCGGCCTTGATCCGGGCGTTGGCGGAAAAGCTGTCGCCGGTCTCGTCCGGCTCGGCGAGGCCAAGTTCGGCCGCCGACACCGCCTCGATGCCGTAGGGCGCGAGCAGTTCGCGCATTTCGGTCAGCTTGCCCGGATTGTGGGTGGCGATGACGAGCCGCCCTGCGATCCGGCGTCCGGTGATTCGGCGATGCATGGTTGTGATTCTACGCCAGCGGCGCGCCTCAGGAAACGCTGCGGAAGGCTTAGGCCACCGCGATCTTCTGCAATTCGACCAGCCGCCCGACCCCCTTCTGCGCCAGCGCGAGCAAGGCAAGGAATTCGTCCTGCGTGAACGGCGTTTTCTCGGCGGTGCCCTGCACCTCGACGATGCGGCCGTCGCCCGTCATGACGAAATTGGCGTCGGTGTCCGCCTCCGAATCCTCGGCATAGTCGAGATCGAGCACGGGCGTGCCGCTATAGATGCCGCAGGAAATCGCCGCGACGTTGTCGCGCAAGACGTTGCCGCGCACCATGTTGCGGCCCTTCATCCAGTTGAGGCAATCGGCCAGCGCGACCCACGCGCCGGTGATCGAGGCGGTGCGGGTGCCGCCGTCGGCCTGCAGCACGTCGCAGTCCACCGTGATCTGGCGTTCGCCGAGCGCTTCGAGATCGACGGTCGCGCGCAGCGAGCGGCCGATCAGGCGCTGGATTTCGACGGTGCGGCCGCTCTGCTTGCCGGCCGAGGCTTCGCGGCGGGTCCGCTCCAGCGTGGCGCGCGGCAGCATGCCGTATTCGGCGGTGATCCAGCCGCGCCCCTGACCCTTGAGCCACGGCGGCAGGCGCTCTTCAAGCGTCGCCGTCACCAGCACATGGGTGTCGCCGAATTTCACCAGGCAGGAGCCTTCGGCATATTTGACCACGCCGCGTTCCAGCGTGATCGGGCGCAGTTCGTCGGGTGCACGGCGGCTGGGCCGCATGGTAAACCTCCGGTTCGGTCCGAGAATGCGCTGCTTGTAGAGCATTGCCCTGCGAAGGGAAACGCTTTCGGCCGGCGCGCCGGCCCTTGCCTGACGCCTTCGGAACGAACAATTGTTGTGATCCGCGCTGCACTTGCCCATGATTTGAGGGATCGGGCGCTGGTCGGCCCCGGAATTGCCGCAGGCGCAAGGCTGCGGGCGGCGCGAAGCGCGCGCCGGTCGCCGCCACAGGACCGATCCGTCGAGGAGTTGAAGGTGTCACAGCACGATTCGAACCATCCGCCGGCCAACCCGTCATCCGGACTGATCACGCCGCCGACGGGCCTCGCACAGCTCAACGAGCGCTCGCGCGATATCTTCCGGCAGATCGTCGAGAGTTATCTGGCGACCGGCGAACCCGTCGGTTCCCGCAACATCTCGCGTCTGATCACCGTGCCGCTGTCGCCCGCCTCGGTGCGCAACGTGATGTCGGACCTCGAGCAGCTCGGGCTGATCTATGCGCCGCACACCTCGGCGGGACGATTGCCGACAGAGATCGGCCTGCGCTTCTTCGTCGACGCCCTGATGCAGGTCAGCGAGCTGTCGGAATCCGACCGGCAATCGATCCAGGCGCAGCTGGCCGCCGTCGGCCGCGCCGAAACGGTCGAGGCGGCGCTCGGCGAAGCGCTGACGCGGCTGTCGGGCCTGAGCCGCGCCGCCGCCGTCGTGCTGACCGCCAAGGCCAATGTCCGGCTCAAGCATATCGAGTTCGTCCAGCTCGAGCCGGGAAAGGCGCTGGTCGTGCTGGTCGCCGAGGATGGCCAGGTTGAGAACCGGGTGCTGGCGCTGCCGGCCGGGATTCCGGCATCCGCCCTCAGCGAGGCCGCCAACTTCCTCAATGCGCATATTCGCGGCCGCACGCTGTCGGAAGTCCGCGCCGAGACCGAGCAGGCAATGGCGGCCAGCCGCGCCGAGCTCGACCAGCTGACGCAAAAGGTGATCTCGGCGGGGCTCGCAAGCTGGTCCGGCGGCGACAGCAACGACCGGCGGCTGATCGTGCGCGGACAGGCCAATCTGCTCGAAGACCTGCACGCGATGGAGGATCTGGAGCGGGTGCGGCTATTGTTCGACGACCTCGAAGCCAAGCGCGGCGTCATCGACCTGCTCGGCCGCGCCGAGCAGGCCGACGGCGTGCGCATCTTCATCGGCTCGGAGAACAAGCTGTTCTCGCTGTCCGGCTCCTCCACCATCATCGCGCCCTATCGCGACGGCGCGGGGCATATCGTCGGCGTGCTCGGGGTGATCGGCCCGACGCGGCTGAACTACGCCCGCGTCATCCCGATGGTCGACTACACCGCGCGCGTAGTGAGCCAGATGCTCGGCGGCTGAGCTGCCTTTCCGACCGCTTCGGGTTGATTTTTGCTCGCGGAGCACTGATATCCGGCCCAGATCATTTTTCGCGTACCAAGGTGCATGATGACCGACCCCAACGGGCCCAGCTCTTATCAATCCGCCGCGCAGGACAACGAGGCGCGCGAGGCGGAACCGAAGGTTTCAAAGCCCTACGTCATGCCGGACGACCCGGATCCGGCCGAGAACGCCGCCGATCAGGCGCGTGAACTCGCTGAAGCCCGCGACCGGATGCTGCGGACGCTCGCCGAGATGGAGAACCTGCGCAAGCGCACCGCGCGCGAGGTGGCGGATGCGCGCAGCTACGGCATCGCCTCCTTCGCCCGCGACGTACTCGATATCGCCGACAATCTCCAGCGCGCCCTGGATGCGGTGCCGGCCGAGGCCCGCGCCGCCGCCGACCCCGGCCTCAAGGCGCTGATCGAGGGCGTCGAGCTGACTGAACGCTCGCTGCATCAGGCGCTGGAGAAGAACGGCGTTAAGAAATTCGATCCGCAGGGCGAGAAGTTCGACCCCAATCTTCAGCAGGCGATGTTCGAGGTTCCCGACGCATCGGTGCCCGCCGGCACCGTGGTGCAGGTGATCCAGGCCGGCTACACGATCGGCGAGCGCGTGCTGCGTCCGGCCATGGTCGGCGTCGCCAAGGGCGGCACTAAGGCCGCAGCAACCAGCGCCACCGCGCCCGAGTAACGCCGCCGCCTCTAGCTAGCGCGGTTCGATGCCGTCGCGCACCGCGCGGAAACGCGGGAATGCCTTCGGCCAGTCCTCCTGCGACGCGCTGCCGATGATGCGCAGCGCCGCGCTGGAGGCGCCGAAGCGCAGCCACTGCACCACCGTCACCGGGGTATTGTTCTTGCCGCTGACCGCATCGATGCGCGTTTCATAGCCGGGCGCGCCGTCGATGCGGACCGGCTCCGACATCGTGATGCGCGCGTCGCGCAGGCCCGGAATGGTGGCGGCCGCCTGCTGGGCGAAGCGCCCGCGATCATCGCTTTGCCCCGGCGGCGAAGCGATCAGGCCGATGACCATGAAGGGCGAGGCCTCGATGCCGCCGCTGCCGTCATCGTCGGCCAGCAGGATCACCGCGCCCGGCGCCAGCGTGCGGACATTCTTGAAATCGGCCAGCGCCGTCACCTTGAAGGGCATCAGCCCGAGTTGCTCGCCGATCGACACATCCTTGCGCAGCACGGTCGAGGCAAGCATCCTGCGCACCGCCGCGTCGGCATAGTCCGCCGCGTCCGCAGGCACCTGCATCGCGATATAGCCGGTGAACCCCTCGCCACGCACGATCACCGAATAGCGCCGCACGTCTGCGGGACCATCCTTGGCCTGTTCCGTTGTGAGGAAAGCCGGCCCGGCCGTGGTTTCCAGCGGCTCGGGCTTGATGCCGGTCGGCAGCGGCTTGTCGTCCTTGATCGCGGCCTCGAGATCGCTGAAGGCGTTGGCCGGAAGTTCGGCGATCACCAGCTTCGCGCTCTGATCGGCCGATTCGAAACCGGGGAAAGCCTTGGCGGGCGCAAGCCCCTCGATCGGCACAAGACCGACGCGCATGCCCGGCGGGAACACCGGCTCGGCGGCGATGGCCGGCGCCGGTGCGACAATGGCGGCGACAAGGAGCGCGACGGACGTCGCGAGACGGCGACAGAAAATTGTCATGAGGATCTGGTGGCGTTTCAATACGGCGGTTCGATGGTGGGCGCGCAGGCTACGACGGCCGACGCCGCAACGCCAGCCGCCGACGGATGCCGGAACGCCCCCGGCGCGCGCCGCAGGGGATTTTTAAGCCTGTTCGCTCATGTTTTCGTGAATCGACGGCGATCGCGGTCCTTGCAGGCATCAGCCCCCCTCCTATATGAGGCTCAACGTCGCAATACCGCGCGTATCCCACAATGTTTTTGGGGGCTTGGACCAGGATGCCGTCAGGGTCCGGCCAGCCTGCCGCAGAAGAGAGGTAATGGACCATGGGTAAGGTCATCGGGATTGATCTCGGCACCACCAATTCGTGCGTCGCCGTGATGGATGGCACAACGCCGAAAGTTATCGAGAACGCCGAAGGAACTCGCACCACGCCTTCGATCGTCGCCTTCACCGACGATGGCGAGCGCCTTGTCGGCCAGCCGGCCAAGCGCCAGGCAGTCACCAATCCCGAAAAGACCTTCTTCGCGGTCAAGCGCCTGATCGGCCGCCGCTACGACGACCCGATGGTCGAGAAGGACAAGGGTCTCGTCCCTTACAAGATCGTCAAGGCCGGCAACGGCGACGCCTGGGTCGAAGCCGACGGCAAGACCTACTCGCCCTCGCAGATCTCCGGCTTCATCCTGCAGAAGATGAAGGAGACCGCCGAAGCGCATCTCGGCCAGAAGGTCGAGCAGGCGGTCATCACCGTTCCCGCCTATTTCAACGACGCCCAGCGCCAGGCCACC
>JBEBWH010000207.1:0-5932 GCA_040392305.1 Bradyrhizobium sp.
GTCCCGGCCATCCACGTCTTTCTTCGCTGAAATTCCGAAGACGTGGATACCCGGCGTAAAGCCGGGCATGACAGGTTGCCGATTTAGCCTAAAGAAACCTGCTCCAGCCTTTGTTTTGAGCTTGCCGCTGCTCCGGTCGAAACTGCCGAGCGACATGAGGCCGGTCATATGCGGGCCGCGCAGAAGCTCTTGGCGCTTTGTTTCGTGGAGCGTGCGGCATGGTTTCGAAGCGCGCATGCGTGCAGGCGACCGGACAACGCGATGGCTGCCGCCGCCGGCCAAGGCGGGATGTTGTCGCCATCGACTTTGGTCTTGGGTCTTGCGGAGCGGCCGACAAGCGCATTGCCGTCGAATGGCCGCGCCGCCATGATGGGCGTCAACTGCACAACAGCTTTGGAAACGCCATGACCGTCTCGATCGCCGCCAGGCGCGCCGCCTTTCGCAAGCTGCATGATAGCGGCTGCTTTGTTCTGCCGAACCCGTGGGACATCGGCAGCGCCCGGCTCTTGCAGGCCATGGGTTTCAAGGCGCTGGCCTCGACGAGTTCGGGTTTCGCCTGGTCGATGGGCAAGATGGACAATCATGTCGGCTGCGATGATGTCGTGGCGCATCTCGCCACGCTATGCGCCGCGACCGATCTGCCGGTGAACGCCGATTTCGAGGCCGGATTCGCCGACGACGCCGACGGCGTGGCGGCGAATGTCGCGCGCGCGCTGGCGACGGGAATCGCGGGCGTTTCGATCGAGGATTCCACCGGCCGCTCGGCCGAGCCGCTCTACGCGCGGGATGTCGCGGTCGCGCGCATCGCGGCCGCGCGTGCGGCCATCGATGCCGATGGCGGCGAGGCGCTGCTGGTCGGACGCTGCGAGGCGTTTCTCGTCGGCCAGCCGGATCTTGCTTTCGTCCTCGATCGTCTGACGGCCTATGCCGAGGCCGGTGCGGATTGTCTCTATGCGCCGGGGCTGCGCACCCGCGAGCAGATCGCGGCGGTGGTGAAGGCTGTGCATCCCAAGCCGGTCAATGTGCTGATGGGTGCGCCGGGCTTCTCGATGGCTGAGCTTGCCGAACTCGGGGTGCGGCGCATCAGCACCGGCGGCGCGCTGGCGCGGGCGGCATGGGCCGGCTTTCTGCGCGCGGCGCAGGAGATCGCCGAACACGGGACGTTCGACGAGCTTGGCCACGCGGTCAGCTTCGCCGACATCAATGGCCGGTTCGCCTGAGCGCGGGCCGTTGACGGCTGACGCATAAGTGTGGAGGCCGGCGGCGGCCGCGACGCGCCCGAGCGTCAGGATCGCTGAGCAAGGGTCAGCGCGGCGCTCCGCCATCGCGACGGACGCCGCAACGCGATTCCGGCCGGGGCCGCGCCCGTGGTGCCGCCACCCTGATCGCTGCCGGCGCGTGACGGCGTCACGTCCCGCACGCCGGAATCGGGCGCGGGCGCCTGTCCGGTGGTTGTGGCGGCGTCGCTCTTTGTCTGTGTCGTGGTGGTGGGGGCATTGGTCGGCGTGTTGAGGCCGTAGAACACTACCCCCAGCACAACAAGGATCGCCATGGCGAACAGTGCGATCCGCGTCCTGCTGGCGGGTCCTTCGGCCAGTTCGGGGTCCACCTGGAACTCGTTGTCGGTCATCGTCATGCGGCGGAGCGTGTCGTGCTCGCACCGGGTCATGTCATCCTGTGATGCGGGATGAGGATCGTTGGGATCGCGCGCGTTGGCCATGGGTCTCGCCTCCGAATGTGCGTAACGAAACAATCCACGACCCCGTCCGCCTGTTCCATCGGCGATACCGGCCACCTCGGCCGGGAGGCGCCGGCGTCATTTCTATAAATGGTTGGAACCTCGAACAATTTGCATCGTTTAAACAACGGGAGGCGTCTTTGTGGTTTGGGGTTTATTTTGTCCGACGCAACAGCCAGCTTGAGCGCCAGCTCCATGCCCCCTCTGCGCGAGCGCGGCGCGCATGGATGACCGGGTGGACCGGGCCGGAGAGGCGGCGGACCCGGGGGCGGGGTGCGTCGCGCCGGCGGAGTCCGGCGAGCCGCCGCCTTGCAGTCCTGCCGATCTCGCAGTCGGTATCGCGGCGCGTGATATTTTCCTCGCGGGCGCCGCGCATGATCTGCGCAATCCGATGACGCCGATACTGGGGCAGGTCCAGCGCCTCGGCCGCATGCTTGATGCGCGCGAACCGGATCGCGACCGGATGCGGCACGGAATGCAGCGGCTGGAATCGCTGGTGCAGCTCTACATCATGCGCGCCACCACGCTGCTCGATGTCGCCTCGCTCACCAGCGGCCGGTTTCACCTGCGGTCCGCGCGCTGCAACGTGGCGGATGTGATTCACGGGGCGCTCGAAATGCATCACCGCATGGCGCATCTGGCGCGAGCCCGCATTCGCGTGGAAGCGCCCGACGTGCTCACCGCCACCATCGATCCGGTCGCGCTGGCGCAGCTCATGAACAATCTTCTTCTTGATGTCGTCGCCTTCTCGGCGGACAGCGAATTGCGCATCGCGCTCGATGGCGATGACGACTATTTCCGGCTGGTGCTGGGCGGGGGCTGTGTCGTTGTTCCGGATGACATCATGATCCGGCTGCAACAGCGTTTCGAGCATGCCTTCTCCGATCCCGCGCGCACGAGTTTCGATGCCGGTCTTTGGGTCGCGGGGCAACTGATCGGGATGATGTCCGGAACGGTGAGTGTCGGCCGCACGGCATCCGACGCGAAGCTTGCGGTCAGGTTTCCGCGTTTTCCTTCGAAGGCCGCCGAAGTCGGGTCGCCAGGCCATGGACACCCCGTCGGAGCATGACGACCGGCGGCGAGCGTATCGCGACAGGCGTCCGGCGTTGATATCGTTATTGGGAGGCGGCGTTTTCAGTGAGGGGATTTAAATCGTTCAGGGGCCGCCGGACGCTGACAAGACCATTTTCGGCAATCGGATATGTTTCGCCCGCCGCTTTTGTCAGAGCGCTGCGTCGGTTCTTTTTTGCCGGCGCTGTGCAACGAGTTGCGAGCGTTCGGTGTTAGCACGCTGATCACAGAAAGGACGGCCTCAAGGGCAGGCGGCTGACCGGAGATTGATTTGCAGACGCTGCTGGTAGTCGAGGATGAGTGGGCGATCGCAGACTGGCTCGAGGTCTTGCTGAGCGAGCATGCCTATCATGTTCTCCTCGCCAGCAACGGTCGTCAGGCTCTCGATATTCTGCATCGTGAAAAGCCTGACCTCGTTCTGACCGATTTCATGATGCCCTTTGTCGATGGCGCCGGCTTGATTTCGGCAATGGCCGACAATCCGAAGACCAACGGCATTCCGGTGGTGGTGATGACGTCGCTGGCCGAGAATGCGGTTCAGCAGCATATCCGCAGCTATCGCGCATTCCTGCGCAAGCCGTTTCACGAAAGCGAACTGTTGCAGATTCTCAAGGAGGTTCTGTCTCCGTCCGCGCCGTGAACGGCCGCTGCTGCAAGGCCGAACAGCGCGCCATCTCGTTTCGTTTGCGCCGCCATCGGCGACATAACCCGCGCATCGCGCCATTCCCACAGGACATCAAATTGCTTTCGCGCGGGCCGCAGCCTGCGAGACTATTTTCTTGATGTGCCACCGGGAAATTGGACATAGACTGATTCCAAGCAGGTCCCGCCAATAACAGTCCAAGCGACAGGGAAGAGCGCGATGGGAATCAATCAGGGCCCGATCAGTCTTGATCAGAAATACACGCAGTCCACCGGGCATATTTTTCTCACCGGAATCCAGGCGCTGGTGCGGCTGCCGATGGCGCAAATCCGGCGCGACCGCGCAGCGGGCCTGAACACCGCAGGTTTCGTGACCGGCTATCGCGGGTCGCCGCTCGGCGGCTATGATCAGCAGCTGATGGCCGCGCGCGCGCATCTGGATGAATACGGCGTCAAGTTTCAGCCGGGCGTGAACGAGGACCTCGCCGCCACCGCGATCTGGGGTTCGCAGCAGCTCAATCTGTCGCCGGGCGCGCGCCACGACGGCGTGGTCGGCATCTGGTACGGCAAGGGACCGGGCGTCGATCGCTGCGGTGACGTGTTCCGTCATGGCAACGCGGCAGGATCGGCGAAGAACGGCGGCGTATTGTGTCTGGCCGGCGACGATCACGGCGCCAAATCCTCGACGGTGCCGCATCAGTCGGACCATGCCTTCATCTCGGCCCTGATGCCGTATCTCTACCCGTCGAGCATCCACGAGATGATCCAGATGGGGCTGCTCGGCATCGCGATGTCGCGCTATTCCGGCTGCTGGGTCGGCATGAAGGTCATCACCGAGACGGTGGAGACCACCGCAGAGATCAATCTCGCCGACGAGATGACGCCGTTCGTCATCCCGACCGATTTTGAGATGCCGCCGGGCGGTCTCAATCTGCGCTGGCCCGACGATCGCTATGCGCAGGACCGCCGTTTGCAGGACTATAAGGGCTTCGCCGCCATCGCCTTTGCCCGCGCCAACAAGATCAACCGCGTCACGATGGATTCGCCGAACGCCCGCTTTGGCATCATGGCCTCGGGCAAGAGCTACGAGGATACGCGGCAGGCGCTGCGCGAACTTGGCATCACGCCGGAGGTCGCCGCGCGCATCGGCCTGCGGCTGTACAAGATCGGCATGCCGTGGCCGCTGGAGCCGCAGGGCGTGCGCGACTTCGCCGTCGGTCTCGAAGAAATTCTGGTGGTCGAGGAACGCCGCGAGATCGTCGAGAACCAGGTCAAGCAGGAGCTGTTCAACTGGCGCGACGATGTGCGCCCGCGCATCGTCGGCAAGATGGACGATCACGACAAGCGTTTCCTGCCCTTCGCGGAGGAGCTGAGCGTCGCGTCGGTCGCCACCTCGCTCACCGATCGCCTGCTGGCGATGGAGATCGATCCCGAAATCGCTGCGCTGATCCGCTCCAAGGTCGACTGGTTTCACGGCCGCGACGCCTCGCAGGTGCAGACCGTCGCCCCGATCGCACGCACGCCTTATTTCTGTTCCGGCTGTCCGCACAACACCTCGACCAAGGTGCCCGACGGTTCGCGCGCGCTGGCCGGCATCGGCTGCCACTTCATGTCGCTGTGGATGGACCGCAACACCGAGACGTTCACGCATATGGGCGGCGAGGGCGTGCCATGGGTCGGCATCGCGCCGTTCACGGATGAGAAGCATATCTTCGCCAATCTCGGCGACGGCACCTATTTCCATTCCGGCAGCCTTGCCATCCGGCAGTCGGTCGCCTCGAAGGCCAACATCACCTACAAGATCCTCTACAATGACGCGGTGGCGATGACCGGCGGTCAGCGTCACGACGGCGATCTGTCGCCGCAGCAGATCACCTTCCAGCTTCACAGCGAAGGCGTGCGCAACATCTATCTGGTGTCGGAAAATCCCGACGCCTATCCGGCTTCGACCATTGCGCCGGGCGTCACGACCGCGCATCGCGACGAACTCGACAACGTCATGAAGACGCTGCGCGAGACGCCGGGCTGTTCGGCCATCGTGTTCGTGCAAACCTGCGCCGCCGAGAAGCGCCGTCGCCGCAAGAAGGGCATTCTGGAAGATCCCTCGCGCCGCGTGATGATCAACGCCGCCGTCTGCGAAGGTTGCGGCGACTGCTCGGTGCAGTCGAACTGTATCTCGGTCGAGCCGCTGGAGACGGAGCTCGGCCGCAAGCGCACCATCAATCAGTCGAGCTGCAACAAGGACTATTCCTGCGTCAAAGGCTTCTGTCCGTCCTTCGTCTCGGTCGATGGCGGCCGTCTGCGCAAGCGCGCGCCGGCCAATCTCGATAATCTCGGCGAACTGCCCCCGCCGCCCGCGCTGCTGCCGCTGGATCAGCCTTACAACATCGCCGTTGGCGGCGTCGGAGGAACCGGCGTCCTCACCATCGGCGCGCTGCTCGGCATGGCGGCGCATATCGAAGGCAAGGCCAGCATGATCCT
>JBEBWH010000208.1:0-5916 GCA_040392305.1 Bradyrhizobium sp.
AGGCCAGCCACGCCGCCATCACGAGATAGTCGGCGGCAAGCTCCAGTCGCAGTTTGCGCGCCGCCTCGATAAAGATCAGGTACTGGTCGGCCAGCGCAAGGATGGAAATCTTGGCGAGGTCGACCTTCTGTTGCCGCGCCAGCGCCAGCAGAAGGTCGAGCGGGCCTTCATAACCCTCGACGTCAACGACCAGCGTCGGCTCGCCGTCATCCGGCGGCGTCACCGGACGCGCGGCTTCGAACGGGACCACTTCCGCCGTCATGCGACAAGCGTCCCGGCGCGCGTGATCAGCGTGTCCAGTTCCGCTCGGGCAGCGGTGCGATCGAATGGCTGGGCCGGACGGCGGGCATCGAGCGCCAGCCGGGCGCGCTTTTCCGCTTCGCCTGCGAGAACAGGAACCGCGCCTGCAACCGCCTGCATCTCGTCGAGTCTGCCGTTGCAGTGAAGCACGACGTCGCAGCCGGCCGCGATCGCCGCGCGGCTGCGCTCGGCGATCGATCCGGCCAGGGCATTCATCGAGACGTCGTCGCTCATCAGCAATCCTTGGAAGCCGATATCGCCGCGAATCACTTCCGCTATCATTTTCGCAGAAGTCGTCGCCGGTTGGGCGGCGTCGATCGCGCTAAACACAACATGCGCGGTCATCGCCATCGGCAGATCGGCCAACGGCCGGAACGCCGCGAAATCGGTTCGATCGAGTTCCCCGCGTGGCGTATCCACGACAGGAAGTCTGTGGTGACTGTCGGCAGTCGCGCGGCCATGTCCGGGAATGTGCTTCAGCACCGGCAGAATCCCGCCCGCTTCGAGCCCCTGCGTGACCGCACGGGCAATCGTCGCGACCTTCTCCGGCGTCGTGCCGTAGGCGCGGTCGCCGATCACCGCGTCGGCGCCGGAAACCGGCACATCCGCAAGCGGCAGGCAATCGACATCGACGCCAATCGCGCCGAGGTCGTCGGCAATCAGCCGCGAGCTGAGCCAGGCCGCGCGGAGCCCCGCTTCCGGCTCGGCATCGTAAAGGGCCGAAAAGATCGCGCCGGACGGATAGACCGGCCAGTGCGGCGGGCCGAGACGCTGGACCCGGCCGCCCTCCTGGTCGATCAGGACCGGGGCATCACTTCGGCCGACGGAATTTCGTAAATCCTCAACAAGACTGACAACTTGTGCATGATTGTCAATGTTTCTCTTGAATAAGATGAAGCCCCATGGCCGCTGCTCGCGCAGAAAGGCTCGCTCCTCCTCGGAGAGAGCAAGGCCGGAAACTCCGGTAATGAATGCGCGCGGCGTAGCCATCAACGGCGATTAGCCTGCGATGGTCGCGGGGGTCAAGGAAACCGCCGCTAATTCCTTTGGACGATGCACTGCCCGCCGGCGGCCTTGAGGCTGCCGCAAAGCTGCGACGCCTCGTCCGCCGCGGCGAACGGGCCAACCATGGCGCGGTAGTAAACGCCCTTGGAGCCGAGGTCGACTTTCTTGATCACCGGCGCATGCGAACGCAGCACCGAGGGGAACTTGCCCTGAAGCACCTTGTAGGAGGTCCGCGCATCGCCGTCGCTGCGCTGCGACGAGACCTGGACGAAATAGCCGCCCGTCACTGCCGGCGGCGGCGCAACCGTAGCCGGATTGATCGACGCCGTGCGGGTTTCCGCGGCGGCCGGCGGGTGCGCCGCGGTTGCGGCGGGAGCCGGCCTCGCGGCAACCACAGGGGCGCCATCCGAACGGATCGGGACGGTGCGGACCCGCCGCGGGTCCGGACCAGCCGAAGCGCCGGCGTCTCCGGTCATCATGGCAGCCGGACCATTCGGTGCTGTCGCCGCGACGGTGAGCGGCGCGGGATTCTGCGTGAGCGGCGGAAATACCACGCGCGGGCCGGCCTGCGCCTGGCTGGCGACATCAACCGGCGCCTCTTCGCGAGGCACCAGCCGCTCCACGCCCCCGGCCGACGCCAGTCGCTCCTGAATAGGCTTCCCGCCCCGCTCCGCGGACTGCGTCGGCGGCACGACCTTGATCGGCGCGGTGTCGGCCTTGATCACCGGCGGCTCGCCGCGAACCGTCGCCGCACCGGTGAGGCTGCGATAAGCGTAAGCGCCCCCGGTACCGACAACAGCCAGCGCGAGAATCGCGGCAATCGGCAGCAGCCGGCGGCGCGGCTTGCCGGCCGCCTCCTCCGGATCGTCGGCATAGTCGCCCGGATAGGCGTAAGGATCGTCCTGGTAAGCGGTCTCGGGGGCGTATTGCAGCGACTCGTTGGCAAGCGCGGTGTCGATCTGACCATACAGCGCATCGTCGTAACGATGCGGGTCCGCAGCCGCGTGATCGTCGTAGCCGGCAGCATCGCCCGGAGCGTAGCGGTCGTTACGCGGATAGCCGTCCGCGGGCGGCTCCCCCGCATCGTAGTGGTGGGTGGCATAATGGTCTCGCGGGGCCGGTTCCGAAGCCGTCAGCGAGGCGCGCCGCTGCAGCCATGCCGGCCGGCTGGGAGAAGCGGCGGCCTGAGTTGCCTGCTCGATCTCGAAGCGTGGCTCCTGATGAAATTCGTCGTCAAGACGCTCCGGCGCGAGCGGCGTCTGGTGGTCGCGCGCACGTTCGCGGCCAAAATCCGCCAAAGGATCGGACTGCCCGATCAACCTGGCAAGCTCGGCCAGCGGATCGCTGTCCGGCTGAAGCCGGGCATCCCGGTGCTGATCGTCGGTAAAACGCTTGTTCTGATATAAATCGGCCATCGTGATCTGCGTCCCCTTCGGGAAAGCCGATCCGCCATCTCATGCGAAGCGGCCACCGCTGCTGCCGCCACAAAGCCCCGTGTGAAACGGCAAATACCCTGAACTATCGCATCTCGTCCGGGGCGCGAACTCCAAGAACCTTGAGGCCGGATGCCAGAACCGAGACGACGCCCTGCACCAAAGCCAGTCGCGCCATCGTGATTACTGCATCATTATTGATAATGAAGCGTAAATGAGGCGAATTGTTTCCCTTGGTCCAGAGCGCATGAAATTCGCTTGCCAGATCATAGAGATAGAAAGCGATGCGATGCGGCTCATGGGCCACCGCCGCCGCCTCGACGACGCGCGGATAAAGCTCGAGGTTACGGATCAGGCTGAGTTCGGCCGGATCGTCGAGGCGCTCAAGCGCCGCCCCCAGCAGGAACGCCGCGCGGCCGGCATCATCCTGCGGCAGATCGGACAGCATTTCGCGCGCGTTGCGGAACACCGAGTAGCCGCGAGCATGCCCGTACTGCACGTAGAACACCGGGTTGTCGCGGGACTGCTCGATCACCTTGGCCAGATCGAAATCCAGTGCCGCGTCGTTCTTGCGGAACAGCATCATGAAGCGGACGGCGTCGCATCCGACTTCATCCACGACTTCACGTAACGTCACGAACTCGCCGGCTCGCTTGGACATTTTGACCGGCTCGCCGCCCCGCAACAGCTTCACGAGCTGAACGATCTTGACGTCGAGCGTGGCGCGATCGGCGGTCACAGCCTTGATCGCGGCCTGAACGCGCTTGATGTAGCCGCCGTGGTCGGCGCCCCAGACATCGACCAGATTGCGGAAGCCGCGATCGAACTTGTTCTTGTGATAGGCGATATCGGAGGCAAAGTAGGTGTAGGAGCCGTCCGACTTCTTGAGCGGCCGATCGACATCATCGCCATAGGCGGTGGCGCGAAACAGGGTCTGCTCGCGGTCCTCATAGTCCTCGACCGGCGCTCCTTTGGGCGGCGGCAGCCGCCCCTCATAGACGTCGCCCTTGGCGCGCAGTTCGGCGATCGTCGCGCCGACCTCGTCGACTCCGTCCGCGGTCAGCGAGCGCTCGGAAAAGAATACGTCATGGCTGACATTGAGCGCGGCCAGATCCTTGCGGATTTCGTCCATCATCATTGCGATGGCCTTGGCCCGGACCAGCGGAAGCCATTCGCTTTCGGGACGATCGCGCAGGGAAGCGCCATACTCCGCGGCAAGCGCTGCGCCGACCGGCTTCAGGTAGTCGCCGGGATAAAGCCCTTCAGGGATTTCGCCGACAGCCTCGCCGAGCGCCTCGCGGTAGCGCAGGAACGCCGAGCGCGCCAGCACATCGACCTGAGCACCGGCGTCGTTGATGTAATATTCGCGGGTGACGTCATAGCCGGCGAAGGCGAGCAGGCTCGCCAGCGCGTCGCCGAACACCGCGCCCCGGCAATGGCCGACATGCATCGGACCGGTCGGGTTGGCAGAGACGTATTCGACGTTGATCTTCGCGCCTGCGCCGACATCGCTGCGGCCGAATCCGGCCCCCTCGCGCAGGACGCCTCGAAGCGCCTCGATCCAGGCCTGCGGCTTCAGCGTCAGGTTGATGAAGCCCGGCCCCGCGATATCGGCCGTGGCGACCACCGCATCGGACCGCAGCGCGTCCGCGATCTTCTCCGCAAGGTCGCGCGGCTTTGTCTTGGCTTCCTTGGCCAGCACCATCGCGGCATTGGTCGCCATATCGCCGTGGGCGGCCTCGCGCGGCGGCTCGACCACGATGCGCGAAAGGTCGATTCCGGCGGGCAGCGCGCCGCCCGCTTCGAGTGTGCGACATGCGGCCTGAACGCGAGCGAGAACGTCGGCGAAAATGTGGGGGGATGCGGAATCGGCCATGGGATGTCAGTTTTCGGGAAGCGCCGGCCCTCGCCAGCATGCCGCCGCCTAACGCAATTCCGGAGTCGAGTCAAAAAGCCGGGCATGTTCCGTCAGGGCGAAACGGTCGGTCATCCCGGCGATGAAATTGCCGATGAGCCGGGCGGTTTCCGGACTGCCGGCGTCTCCGGCATCCGGCCGCCACTCTTCCGGCAGATCGCCCGGCGAGCGCCGATAGTGCTCGAACAGATCACGCACGATGTCGGCCGCGTCACTCATGATGCGCATGACACGCGGATGGCGATACATCCGCTGGTAAAGGAACGCCTTGATCGCCGCCTCGGTGGCCGCCGCCGCGGCGGAAAAGCCGACCAGCGTGCGCCCTGCCCGCCGGACCTCGTCCGGCGACTGTGGCCGGACCTCCGCCAGGCCGCGCCGCGTCTCCTGAACCACCGCGTCGATCAGATAGGAAATCAGCTCGCGCACCAACTCCGCGCCCCGCCGCGCGGGGTCAAGCCCCGGATAGCTGCGATCGATTGCTTCGATCATCGCCGCCACTGCCGGAATGCCTCGAAGGTCGTCGATCTCGAACAGCCCGGCGCGCAGGCCGTCGTCGATGTCGTGAGCGTCATAGGCGATGTCGTCGGCGATGGCCGCCACCTGGGCCTCGAGCGATGCGTGCGCCCAGAGTTCAAGGTCATGCCGTGCGACATATTCAGCGATGCCGACAGGGATGCCGCGCTCGCGATAGCGGCCGACGGGACGCCCCTCGCGATCCGTCAGCGGACCGTTGTGCTTGACGACGCCCTCAAGCGTTTCCCAGGTCAGGTTCAGACCTTCGAAAGCCGGATAGCGCCGCTCCAGCGCGGTCAGGATGCGCAGCGACTGCGCATTATGATCGAACCCGCCCGCCTCCCGCAGGCAATCGTCGAGCGCCTGCTCGCCAGCATGACCATAAGGCGGATGGCCGAGATCATGCGCCAGCGCCAGCGTTTCGGTCAGGTCCTCGTCGAGGCCGAGCTGGCGCGCCAGCGCACGGGCGATCTGCGCCACCTCCAGCGTATGGGTCAGCCGGGTCCGATAGTGGTCGCCCTCGTGTACGACGAACACCTGGGTCTTGTATTGCAGCCGCCGGAACGCGGTGGAGTGAATGACACGGTCGCAATCGCGGCGGAACACAGTGCGCGTGCGGCTTTCCGGTTCGGCCCGCCCCCGCTCGCAGTCGATGCCCGGCTCGACGCCTGGGTGACGCCGCCGCCCTACACCGCTATTGCGCCGATCATTCTCGCCGATGGTGCGAGGCCCGGTGTGCAGCCGATGCCG
>JBEBWH010000209.1:0-5903 GCA_040392305.1 Bradyrhizobium sp.
GGTCAGGATTTTGTGCGGATAGGCCTGATGGCCGACGTCCCAGATCAGGCGGTCGCGCGGCGTGTCGAAGACATAGTGAATGGCCGTCGTCAGCTCCACGACGCCAAGGCCGGCGCCGAAATGGCCGCCGGTCACGGACACAGCGTCGATGGTTTCCTGGCGCAACTCATCGGCCACCTGACGGAGCTGCGTGACCGGCAGACGGCGCAGATCTTCCGGGGTCCGGATGGTATCGAGAAGGGGCGTCTTGCTGCTGCTTGTCACGATGATTTCCAGTTCTTCAAGATTTCATGCTGCGCTGGCGCGTCGTTGCCCTGCTTTCGGCCGCGAAAAAGGGTGCCCGGACCAATCCACGCACGGATTAATTCGTTTGTAGCCTAGAATAGCCCCAGGTTCATCCTTCTCACAGGATCCCCCCTTGGACGAGGGGCCTCGTAACGATTAATGATATCATATAGTTACAGAATTCGCTCTGCCCGGCCCCGGGGTTCTTGGCCAGTATTGCTCCTTTATCTATACCAAGCTCGTCTTTTGCGCCAAGTGAAACGCTCCCGCTGCTCGGCTGCATGGTAACGCGGAACCGCCCGGATTCGTTGCAGCGGAACTGGTTCCCCGGCCGGAGCGAGACGGCTGTTGGCATGGTCGTGTCGGTGGGGTGCCCTCAGTCGGCCACGGCCGGCGTCCGGATCGTGCGCCAGGCCTGCTCCCGGCTCTCGGCACTTCCGGTGGCGATGGCGAGCGCCTGCTCGGGCCGCGTGATCCGGTCCTTCAGGGATAACGGGCCGCACACGATCATGAAGAAATCATAGGCGTTGGCCCGGTCGTTCGCCATGACGAACTGGAAGTGGACGCGGAAGAACTGCCAGCGGAACAGATTGTAGCGGGTCGGATCGATCATATCGCGCAGCCGGATGGTCGTGATGAGCGGATTGCGCCGCGCCTCGCCGGTCTCGATGCCGTGACCGGCAATCGGGTCGAACGGGAAGAAGTTCATCACATCCTTGCGCGACTGGCAGTCGATCCAGTCGATCGACGGTTCGATCGCAAGCCGGCGCAGATTGTCGCGAAAAGGCTGCGAGACCGGCAGGAAGCCGACGATGGGCAGGTTGCCGCCGACGGTGAAGAGGACTATACGCGGGCCATGCCGCCCCAGCGCGGGATCAAGGGCGAGCGCGCGCGCCATGATCTCGGTGCCGAGGAACGAGCCTGAACTGTGGCCCACCACCAGCAGTTCGTCGGCGTCGCTCGCCCGCGCCACGGCGACGAGATGCCGGGCGAAATGCGCGATGCGCTCGTCCCAGTCCTGGCGTTGGCGATGCGCGAAACGATAGGTGAAGATGGTGTCGGCCATCAGATAAAGCATAAAGGTGCGTGGTTCGCCCTTCACGATCATCGCGCCCAGCGCGGCGGCGAACGTCACCACGGCGGCTGCAAGGCCGATGGCGGCGGGGAGCCCGAAGGCCAGTGCCGCGAGATGCATGCCGTAGCCGAGACCGGCTGCCACCAGCGTTTCGGCCAGCAGCATAAAATAGGGGTAGGAGATGAAAATCGCGAAGCGCCAATGCGCGCGCGCGAAGCGCATCAGCACCCCGCTCACGATCAGCCAGGCATAAATTGCGAGCGCCTCGACGATGGTGCGCCAGATTGGCGCCTGCCGGTCGCGTTGGACCAAATCCTCCCAGCGCAGGAATTCGTAGGTGGTGTTGGTCTGCCAGCCCGGCCCCTCGGTCTCGATGGTCCACGAGGCGGACAATTCGTCGGGCGACGGTCGGGGTTTGGTGATCCGGGGGCTGAGATCGTAGAGCTGTCCGAACTTGCGCAGCTCGCTGCGGAACATGCGGTAGTAGGCCGCACGGCCGCGTGGATCGTATCCCTGTAAAAAAATAACGTGCCGCCGCCTGACCTGCACCGCTTCACCCCACCTGCCGCGGCCGACGCGCAGCCGCTTGCCTGCCGCTATTCGACGTCGAGCGGCGTGGTGCCGGTCGGCTGCCCGGCGGCGTCGGTGGTGATCCTGTCGACGCGGGCTTCGGCCTGGCGCAGCAATTCGTCGCAGCGGCGCTTCAGCGCTTCGCCGCGCTCGTAGATCGCGATGGATTCCTCAAGCGGAACCTTGCCGTCTTCGAGGCGCTTGACGATCGATTCCAGTTCTTCGATGGCCCTCTCGAAGCTGAGCTTCTGAACGTCCGTATTGGTTTCGGCCATGAAAGTCCCCGTCGATCTGGCGTGGCGGTGGCGGATGCCGGTTCCGGGCCTTGAGCCTCCCGGATATCCGGCGGTTGCCGGCCGGGGAGAAGCTGCAAGCGCCGGGCTTAAGGCAGATGCGCAGGGCTGTTTGGCGGCGGAAGCCGGTCCTTGTCAACCATCCATCAGCACGCCGACATGGGCGGTCACCGATTCCTGCAGCCCGCGCAGATCATATCCGCCTTCTAGGACGGAGACGACCCGGCCTCCGGCGGTGCGGTCGGCCAGCTCCATCAGCCGTCGCGTGACCCAGGCGAAGTCGTCGGCGTCGAGGTTGAGGTTGGCGAGAGGATCGTAACGGTGAGCGTCGAAACCGGCCGAGACGATCAGCAATTCCGGCGCGAAATCCGCCAGCCGCGGCAGGATGAGGTCTTCGAATGCGGCGCGGAATCGCGTACCGTCATCGCCGGAGCGGAGCGGCGCGTTGACGATGGTGTCGTGGTCGCCGCGCTCGCTGCCGGCGCCGGTTCCCGGAAACAGCGGCATCTCGTGGGTGGAGCAATACATCACGCTGCGGTCGGCCCAGAAGATGTCCTGCGTGCCGTTGCCATGATGGACGTCGAAGTCGACGATGGCGACCCGGCCAATGCCATGGTTGCGCTGCGCATGGCGCGCGGCGATGGCGACATTGTCGAAAAAGCAGAAACCAAGCGGCCGACCGATCTCCGCATGATGGCCGGGAGGGCGGACCGCGACGAAGGCGTTGTCCACCCGCCCCGTTACGACGGTGTCGGTCGCCGCCACCGCTCCGCCGACGCTGCGCAGGATGGCGCTCCAGCTTCCGGGCGACATCGACGTGTCGGCGTCGATGTAAACGGACCCCTCGTTCGGCGCCATGTAGCGCAGCTCTTCGATATAGTGCTCGCTGTGGCACAGCGCGACGGCGTCGAGCGAACCTTCGGGCGCTTCTTCGCGCAGCAGCGCGCCGAACTGATCCGCGGCCAACGCCTTGTTGACCGCCAGCAGGCGTTCCGGACGCTCCGGATGGCCGGGCATCATGACGTGGTGCAGGCAGGACTCGTGAGTAACAAACAGGGTGGTCATGCAAACTCACTACACCGTTTGCATCGCGCTTGCACGCCTGGTTCCCGATCGGCGCAGGCAGATCGTCCAGCGCAACACAACAAATAAAAAAAAACTATATCAACCACACCAGAAGAGTGCATGTGCGACGCGGGATCAACAAAAGGTCGCACACATTTTTGCCGGCCTTTGCGCGCATTTTTTTAAGCTGATTCGCGTTGCCACCCGTATTTAGCTAACGAAGGTTCGCTGGCGAATGCCTGCTGTGCGCCCAAGACAACCCCGATCCGATCAACCGATCGAAGCGTCGTTGTCGGCCCGCACGCAAGACATCGAAGCTGTCCTCGCCGAGAATCGCCGCTTGCGCGAGCTGGTGGTGCAGCTTTCGAGGCTTGTGGTGCAAAACGCCGTCGAGCGGCGCTAGGTTGATACGGTCTTAAGCCTTCTTCCGCGTGAAGAAGGCGTTGAATGCGGCAATCGCTTCGTCCGATTTCATCCGTTCGCCGAACAGCGAGCCTTCTTCCGCGATCCGCTTGAGCGTTTCATCCGACGAGGGGCGCAGCAATCGGCGGCAGATCGCCATGGCTTCCGCAGGCAGCGCGCTGATCTCCAGCGCCACCTTGCGCGCTTCGGCCTCGGCCGATCCCGGATTGACGACGGCGTTGACGAAGCCTGCCGCTTGCGCCTCGGCCGCGCTCATGGCCCGTCCCATCGCCAGCATCGCGAACGCGCGCTGATGTCCCATCACGCGCGGGGCCAGCAGGCTTGACGCTGCTTCCGGCACCAGCCCGAGTTGGATGAAGGGCGTGGAGAAGGTCGCCGTCGTGCTCGCCAGCACATGGTCGCAGTGAAACAGCATGGTGGTGCCGACGCCGATGGCGATGCCTTCAACCGCGCCGACCAGTGGCTTGGCGTTGAGCGCCAGCGCGCTCAAAAATTCGAAGGCCGCGCCGGGGCGCTCGGCTTCACCACGTCCTGCCTTGAGGAAATCGTCGAGGTCGTTGCCCGCGGTGAAGACGCTGCCGCCGCCGCTGATGACGAGGCAGCGAACCGCCGCGTCGTCCTGGGCCGAATTGATTGCCGAGGCCATGGCGCGATACATTCCTTGCGTCAGCGCGTTCTTCTTGTCGCCGCGATTCATCCGGATGATACGGGTGGCGTTGTCATCCGTGATGACGATATGGTCGGTCATGGAAGCGTCCTTGTTTCGGGATGCGTGCGTCGTGCGGGGCGGCCAGCCTACATCATCGCGCCGTCCGTCAAAAGCTGGCGACGCGCGGTCGATATCATCGCAGGCGAGACCATCGGACAACAGAGGAGGCGAGGTGATGCAGCTCACCGGGATCCATCACTTGACGGCGATCTCCGCCCGTCCGCGCGAGAACCTCGCCTTCTATACCGGCGTGCTCGGCATGCGTCTCGTCAAGAAGACCGTCAATCAGGATGACGTCAGCGCCTATCATCTGTTCTACGCCGACGGCGAGGCGCGGCCCGGCACTGATCTCACCTTCTTCGACTTTCCGATCCCGCCCGAGCAGCGCGGCAACCGCAGCATCTCGTGCACGGGCCTGCGCGTGCAAGGCGAGACGACGCTTGCCTACTGGCGCGCGCGGCTGTCGGATGCGGGCGTGAAGGCGGGCGAGCCTGCTGAAATCGACGGGCGGCTGACATTGCCGTTCGAGGATCCGGAAGGCCAGCGCCTGATGCTGGTGGATGACGGCGGCGCGGGCACGGCGGCGCCGTGGCCGGAAAGCTCGGTGCCTCTCGAACATCAGATTCGCGGACTGGGGCCGATCGTTCTCACGGTGCCGGAGCTTGCGCATATCGAACTCGTGCTGACGCGGGTGATGAACATGCGCAGCGCGCGCCACTATGTTGCGGCCGATGGCCGCCGCGTGCAGGTCTATGAGATGGGTGCGGGCGGCGCGGGCGCCGAACTGCATGTGATCGAGGACAAGGCGATGCCGCCGGCGCGGCAGGGCGCGGGCGGCGCGCATCACGTGGCTTTCCGCACCCCGGACGAGGCCTCGTACGAAGCCTGGGCG
Source organism: Bradyrhizobium sp. (assembly GCA_040392305.1). Lineage (GTDB taxonomy): Bacteria > Pseudomonadota > Alphaproteobacteria > Rhizobiales > Xanthobacteraceae > PRO6. The sequence continues at coordinate 5,313 of JBEBWH010000209.1, forward strand.
AAGCGGCTCAACGACCTGCGCATTCCGAACAGCGGCGAGGTCGACCGCTTTTATTTCCGCAGCCTGTATTTCCGCGAGCCCAACGGCATCCTGTTCGAGATCGCCACCGACGGGCCGGGCTTCGCCACCGACGAGCCGATGGCGAAACTCGGCGAGAGCCTGTCGCTGCCGCCGTTCCTGGAGCCGCGGCGCGCGGAGATCGAGGCGGGCCTCAAGTCGCTGGCGTGACGCGCGGCCGGGCGGTCAGCCGAGCAGCACCTGCTCGGCCTGGTTCACCGCGTCGGCGCTCTCGGTCACGGTGCTTGCCAGCGCATCCGCCTGCACGGCGACGTTCTCGGCGAAGAAGCGCGCCAGCGTGACGTAGCGCGCCGCTTCGCCATTGCCGTTGCTGCGCGCGGCCAGCGCTTCGCTCGCGAGCAGGCAGCCGCCGAGCGCCGAGGCGAACAGCCGCAGGGATGGGGTCGCGCCCGCCAGCGCGTCGTTCGGCGCCGAGGCCAGCCGCTCCAGCAGCCAGCGGCTGGCGCGATCGAGCGCCGCGAGCGCGCCGCGCAGCTTTGCGCCGGCGGTGCCGAACGCCGGATCGTTCGACGC
>JBEBWH010000210.1:0-5862 GCA_040392305.1 Bradyrhizobium sp.
CGACAGACGATGGCCTGCGGCATCGGCTACACCGCCGCTTTGGCGCGGCGGCGCAACGCTTCGCGGATCAACGGCAGCCGGTCGTTGCCGAAATACATGTCGGTGCCGTTGACGAAGATGGTCGGCGAGCCGAAGCCGCCGCGCCGCATCACCTCGTCGGTATTGGCCTTGAGCCGATCCTTCACGCCTTGCTCCGTGATGCCCTTCAGCAGCGCTCCCGCATCGACCCCGACACGCTTGCAGATGTCGGCCAGCACCGCCTCCTGCGAGATGTCCTTGTCTTCGCCCCAATAGGCATCGAACACCGCGCGCGCGAACGGCACCATCGCCTTGCTGCCGCCGGTCTGGTCGAAAAAGATGCAGCCGCGCATCGCCTTGACGCTGTTGACCGGAAACACGCGCGGCGGCCATGTGATGGCGAGCCCCGCGACGCGCGCCCAGTCGGCGAGATCCTTGGCCATGTAGCGCGCCTTCTCCGGCACCGGCCGGTCGCGCGAGGCGTAGACGCTGGGATTGATGGCGTTGAAGATGCCGCCGACCAGAACGGGACGCCACGCGATGGTTTCACCGAACTCTTCCGCCAATGGCTGGATGTTGTGGAAGGCGAGATAGGTCCACGGGCTCGAACAGTCGAAGAAAAACTCGATCATCGGCGTTTCCTGTTTCTTATGTCTGCGTGTGCGGCGGCGCGGTGACGCCGAACATGATGCGGCGCGCCTCGGCATCCATCGGCACCATCGGCCCCTCCTGTTTGCCGAGCGCGAGCCCCTTCTGCAACAGGGGCCGCGCCCGCAGCAATGCGTACCAGCGTTTGACGTGGGGGAAATCGTCGAGCGTCAGCCCTTGCGCCTTGTGCGTCATGATCCACGGGAAGCACGCCATGTCCGCGATCGAATACTCGCCTGCGATATAGTCGCCGCTTGCGGCCAGCCGCGCATCGAGCACGCCGTAGAGCCGCTTCGCCTCGCGGCCGTAGCGCTCGATGGCGTAGGGCACCTTCTCCGGCGCATAGAGCAGGAAGTGGCCGTTCTGCCCCAGCATCGGGCCGAGCCCGCCCATCTGCCACATCAGCCACTGGATCACCTCAGAGCGTCCGCGCAGGTCGCGCGGCATGAAGCGGCCGGTCTTTTCGGCGAGATAGAGCAGGATCGCGCCGCTCTCGAAGATCGAAACGGGCGCGCCGCCGCCGGGCGGATCGTGATCGACGATCGCGGGCATGCGGCCGTTCGGGCTGAGCTTGAGGAATTCCGGCTTGTGCTGGTCGCCGCGCCCGAGCTGCATGCGGTGCAGCGTGTAAGGCAGGCCGCACTCCTCCAGCATGATGGAAATCTTCCAGCCGTTCGGCGTCGGCGCATAATGCAGATCGATCATCGGATGACTATCCCGGATGGCAGGGCGACGGCCCGATCCTAGACCCGCACAGCGAGGTGTCCAGTGCGGCGGCCCGGAAGCCCGCCAAGGAGAGCGTCACGCAACAGGGCGAGCCGTGAATTCCGGGCGCCAGCCCATCGGGGCATATACGCCGCGGCTTTGCCGTGGCAGAAAGCGTCGAACCAACACGCCGGAGGAGATCGATGCTGTTTCCCACCACCACCGCCGGCTCGCTGCCGAAGCCGGAATGGCTGGCCGAGCCGAACCGCCTGTGGGCGCCGTGGAAGTCCGAGGGCGACGACCTCGCTCGCGCCAAGCGCGACGCCACGGTGCTCGCGCTCAAGCTGCAGGAGGATGCCGGCATCGACATCGTCACCGAGGGCGAGCAGGCGCGCCAGCATTTCGTCCACGGCTTTCTTGAAAATATCGACGGCATCGATTTCGCCAACAAGGTCGAGATGGGCATCCGCAACGACCGCTACAAGGCGATGGTGCCGCAGGCGGTCGCGCCGTTGCGGCTCAAGGGCCGCGTCCATGCGTTCGAGGCGCGCATCGCCCGCGCCCACACCCGGCATCCGTTGAAGTTCACCCTGCCCGGCCCGATGACGCTGGTCGACACCATCGCCGACCGCCACTATGGCGACCGCGTCAAGATGGCGTTCGCCTTCGCCGAACTGCTCAACGAGGAGGCGCAGGCGTTGCAGGCCGACGGCGTTGACATGATCCAGTTCGACGAGCCCGCCTTCAACGTCTACATGGACGAAGTCAACGACTGGGGCATCGCGGCGCTGACGCGCGCGGCGCAGGGCCTCAGTTGCGATACCGCCGTGCACATCTGCTACGGCTACGGCATCAAGGCCAATATCGAGTGGAAGGATGCGCTCGGTCAGGAGTGGCGGCAGTACGAGAAAATCTTTCCCGCCATCGCAAAAAGCCCGATCCGGCAGGTCTCGGTCGAATGCGTCAACTCGCGCGTGCCGCTCGATCTCTTGACGCTGCTCGACGGCAAGACGGTGCAGGCCGGCGTCATCGACGTCGCCACCGATCGCGTCGAGACGCCGGACGAGATCGTGCGCACCATCGAGAGCCTCATGCGCGTGGTGCCGAAGGAAACGATCGTCGCCAGCACCAATTGCGGCATGGCGCCGATGCGCCGCGACATCGCCGAGGCCAAGCTCAACGCGCTCGGCGCGGGCGCAAAGCTCGCGCGCGAGCGGCTTGGATAACGAAAACGCACTCGCGCGACCTTAGACAGAATCCATGTAGGGCATGGCCTGCACCGATTGAGAACGCTGCGTCGTTCCTCTAATCCGCCACTACGAAAGTAGCATGTGGGGCTGGGATGACGACTCTGAGACGACACGCGCTCGCGCTGGCCGCGAGCTGTTCTTTCTTTGCGAGCACGGCATACGCGCAGTCTGCCCTCGAACTGCCGGAGCTGACCGTCGAGGGCGGTCCCATCGGTTCGGCAGTCCAGACCGCCAACGACGTCCGCCGCGCCGCGCCGAACGCCAAGGTGGTCATCGAGGGCGAGCAGCTCAACCAGTTCAACGATCTCAGCGTCGGCGATGCCATCCGCCGCCTTCCGGGAGTTACTTTTCCCGGCGTGAACCGTTCGCGCGACATCAAGCTGCGCGGCCTCGGCAAGGAATATACGCAGGTGCTGCTCGACGGCCGTCCCATCATCGATGGCGACTCCAGCCGCAACATGGAAATCGACCGCATTCCGGCGATTTTCATCGATCGCATCGAGATCACCCGCAGCCCCCTGGTATCGCTGGGGTCGGAAGGTGTCGCGGGCACGGTCAATATCATTACCAAGCGGAATTTCGGACCTGCCGGCGGCGCGCTGTCGGCGAGCATCGGTCACGTCGAGAACTTCGGCACGCCCGGCGCGGTCTCGGGCTGGACCGGCGGACAGGCCGGACCGCTGCGCTACTTCCTCGGCGGCGGCTATCAGCGTCGTCTGCTCGAAGAAAGCAGCACCACCTGGAACTATACGACCAACGCCCTCACGCCGAACCGTCGCACGGCCGAGGATCAGAAGCGGACATTCGATGAGTACACGGCGCTGGGCCGGTTCGAATATCAGGCCACTCCGTTCGACACGCTGATTTTCTCGCCGAGCTATCTGCGCACCGACGAACGGCGCGCACAGTCGTCCGAGCGCACCAACGCGGCGATGACCTATGTCGATCGCAGAACGGACGAGTTGCGCAGCCGCACACGGGAAAGCTATGGCAGCTACCTCGAATGGGTGCATGTCTACGACAAGATTCTCACCGGCCGCGTTTTCCTGGATGCGCAGAAAGCGCGCGAGGACACCGCACGGACCAGCCTCCAGACCAGCTACAGGGCCAACGGCACCGTCTCCGGAACGACGCCCGGCTACACTTTCAACCCGATCGATCTGACAAGGATCGCGCCCGGCGCATCGTTTGTCGCCGACATCGCCGGCCATACGATCGAAGGCGGAGCCGGCCTCAACCGGCTGACCCGCTCCGAAAGCGACAGCGGGCGCAGCGACGGTTCGCGAACCTACGAGATGACCGAGAATGTGCTGTACGGTTACGTCAGCGACAGCTTCTCGCTTTACGGCCTCGACAAATTGACGGCTGGAGTGCGGCTCGAGCACAGCATCACCTCGATCACCAACGCGGTCGGGGTGACGGAGAGCCAGAGTTCGACCAATCTCAATCCGTCATTTCAGTACAAGGTCGCCGTGGCGCCCGATCTCGACCTTCGCGCCGGCATCGCCCGCACCCTGCGTCGTCCGGACCTGCGCGATCTCAGCTCGATCATACGCCGCAACGATGGCACGATTGCCAAGCCCGACACGCGCGGCAATCCCAATACGGTGCCGGAAAAGGCATGGGGCGCCGATATCGGAGCCGATTACTATTTCTATGATCGCCTCGGCATTCTGTCTTTCAACTTCTTCGCCCGCGATTTCTCCGACAAGCTGGAGCGGCGGCTGATCCGCGGCTATGCCGGCGAACCCACGCGCTGGATTGCCGAGAGCCGCAACGCGGGCGACGGCAAAGCCTACGGTCTCGAACTGGAAGGGCGCATCCCGCTGCGGATGCTGAACGCGCCCAACCTCACGCTGTGGGCCAACGCCACATTCATCAGAAGTGAGCTGAACGATCCCGAAACCGGGCAAACGCGCCGCTTTTCCGAGCAGCCCGACACCATTTTCAATGTCGGCCTCGACTATTACATCGAAGCGTGGAAAACCACGCTCGGCGTCAATTTCAATCGCGTCGGCAGCTACTCGCAGGATATCCTGCAGGTCTCGAGCAGCGGCGGCGTCCGCACCCTGTTCAATGAGCGATCCGAATTCAACGCGCTGAACCGGCTCGACGCTTCGGTCAAGGTCGCCCTGACGGACAACTTCAGCCTGACCTTCTCCGCGCTCAACCTGACCCGGCCGGTCTATCGCGTTCACAAGACGACCTTCACCCCGGCCGGCGCCATCGACAGCGTCGAGTTGTATGAAGAACCGTCCCACAGCACCTACATGGTTCGCGGCACGTATACATGGTGAGCCGCGCCGACGGGCGCAGCTCGATCTGAAAAACCAAATCGCTCTTGGGCAAGCCCAAGCCCAAGAGCGAGCCGTGCCTCACGTCGATGCTACGCGCCGCCCTCGCGCAGCGGCGGCTGGAACGAAAGCCCGGTGTCCCACGGAAAGAAGATCCAGGTATCCTGCGACACTTCGGTGATGAAGGTATCGACCATCGGCCTGCCGATCGGCTTGGCATAGACGGCGGCGAAATGCGCCTCCGGGAGCAGCTCGCGCACGATCTTTGCGGTCTGCCCGGTATCGACCAGATCGTCGACGATCAGCAGGCCCCGGCCGCAGCCCTCGCCGAGCGCCATCACCTCGTCGGAGACGCCTTTCAGCACCTTCAGTTCTTTCTGCGTGGTGTGGTCGTAGCTCGCGATGCAAATCGTGTCGATGATGCGGATGCCGAGTTCGCGCGCCACGATCGCCGCCGGCACCAGCCCGCCGCGCGTGATCGCGATCGCCGCGCGAAACGGCCCGAGCCCGTCGAGCCGCCATGTCAGCGCGCGGCAGTCGCGGTGGAATTGATCCCACGACACCGGAAACGCCTTGCCGCGTGCGTGCTCCGCACTGTCGCTCATCGGCATGTCATCCGCCGCTGGCAGTCGACCGCTCGGACGCCAGCGCCGCCAGCATCGTCTCCACTTCCGCCATCGCCGCGCGCAACTTGTCAGGGTCGCGCGAACGCACCACGAGGTTGGTGTTGGGCTGGCCGTTCTCGTCGAGGAACGGATAGCTGCCGATGATGGTGTCGGGGTGGCGCTCCTGAATGGCGCGCAAGGGCGTGCCGACATCGCCCTCGCGGGCGTTGGCGCGCACCTGCTCGGACAGCATGCGCCGGCCGGATTTGAGTTGCGGCGCGACGATGTCGAGCATCGCCTGCATGATCGAGGGCACGCCCGCCATCACGATGACATTGTCGA
>JBEBWH010000211.1:0-5860 GCA_040392305.1 Bradyrhizobium sp.
TTCGGCGGCATCAACCTGGAGGATATCAAGGCACCAGAGTGTTTCGAGATTGAGGAAACGCTACGCGGTCGCATGAATATTCCGGTCTTCCATGACGATCAGCATGGGACCGCCATCATCGTAGCCGCCGCTGTTCTTAATGGGTTGGAACTTGCCGGCAAGAGCATCGAAAACGTCAAGATTTGTGTTTCAGGTGCGGGTGCCGCCGCGATCGCGTGTCTCAATTTGCTACTCGCGATTGGTGCCAAACAGGAAAACATCTGGGTGGGCGACAAAGGGGGGCTGGTCACGGAAAATCGGTCCGAAGTTCTCGATCCATGGCGGCGCAAGTTTGCCCAAAATTCGCAAGCCAAAGAGCTGGCTGAGGTGATGGATGGCGCCGACGTTTTCTTGGGGCTTTCCGCGGGAGGGGTCTTAAAACCGGAAATGATTGAGAGGATGGCAGACAAGCCGCTGATCCTCGCTCTCGCCAACCCGGTTCCCGAAATCATGCCAGAACATGCCAGGGCGGCGCGGCCTGACGCCATGATTTGCACCGGGCGCTCCGACTACCCCAACCAGGTCAACAATGTTCTTTGTTTTCCGTTTATTTTTCGCGGCGCGCTTGATGTCGGGGCAACGACGATCAATGAAGAAATGAAGCTTGCTGCGGTTCGCGCCATTGCCAAGTTGGCACACGAGCCCGGCTTGGAGGCCTCCCCTTCCGGGAAGCCGGTTCTATATGGGCCTGACCACATCATCCCCGATCCCTTCGATCAACGATTGATACTGCGCATCGCGCCGGCGGTCGCGCGCGCCGCCATGGAAACGGGGGTGGCACGACGTCCAATCATCGACTGGGAGGCTTACAATGACGGCCTGAACCGTTTTGTTTTCCGCTCGGGTCTCATCATGAAGCCGATCATCGATCGCGTTAGGGGGCAAAACAAGAAGATCGCCTTTGCCGACGGTGAAGAAGAACGTGTGCTGCGAGCAGCACAGGTCATCGTTGAGGAGCACATCGCATTGCCAATTCTTATCGGGCGGCCTGCGGTCATCGCCCAGCGTATCGAGCGCTTCGGCCTCACGCTGGATCCCACTCGGGATTGTGAAATCATCAATCCTGAGGATGATCCAAGATATCGCGATTATGTCGCCCTTTTTCATTCTCTGGTCGGAAGGAATGGCGTGACTCCGGAAACAGCGCGATCAATGGTTCGCACCAACACGACCGTTATCGGTGCTCTTGCGGTAAAGCGCGGCGAAGCGGACGGGCTGATCTGCGGACTGCAAGGGCGCTTTATCAAGCATCTGCGGGACATTCGATCAATCATCGGCCTTAACAATGACGTAGAAGAAGCCTCCGCGCTTTCCATGCTTGTCATGCCGCGCGGGGTTTTCTTTTTTGCCGATACGTATGTCACCGCCGACCCGACGGCGGAAGAAATTGTCGCAATCGCCCTTCAGGCCCGTGACCATCTCAAGAGCTTCAACATCCCGGCCCGAATTGCCCTGTTGAGCTATTCGGATTTCGGATCGCGAGACGGCGCGAGCGCCCAAAAGATGCGTGCGGCCTACCGGCACCTGAAGGAGATTGCTCCAGAGTTGATTGTCGAGGGCGAGATGCAGGGTGATATCGCTTTGAACCAAAACCTGCGGGAACACTTCGTTCCGGATACAGTGTTGAAAGGGGAAGCAAATCTTCTCATTTTTCCCAATCTTGACGCGGCGAACCTGTCGATGACTTTGTTGAAGGAAATGAACAACGGCTTGTCAATCGGTCCGATACTGATGGGACCGAAGAGCCCCGCCCATATCCTGGCGCCGTCTTGTACGAGCAGAGGGATTGTGAATATGGCCGCAATTGCGGCCAACCAGGTCCTTTTGGCGTGAGAAGCGGCGTTACCCGGATTCCTCAATGATTTGACCGGCGCCATTCGCCCTTTCCTATTACATTCTGAGACAGGCAAGATCTGTTATGGTTCTGCCGATATAGGTCGGAGCGCGGGCACCGTCGCTTTTGTATGAAGCGCCGTGCATGAGTGCACGTGTGCGCAGATTGCGATTGGCAAGCCTTTCCATGGCCCCATGTGAGAAGTGCGACAAATAGCACTTGAACTATTGAAGATCATGTATTATACATGAATATCAAATGGCGGATACACGGAAAAACGAAATTGGTCCAGCGTTGCAGCTTGCCCTCGCACGGGGGTTCGCTGGACGCTGTCCCAACTGCGGCAAGGGAAAACTGTTTCGCGCATACCTAAAGCAAGTAGACCAGTGCTCGAGTTGCAATGAGCGATATTCAGACATCGCGACCGATGATGCCGCACCATGGTTTACGATGCTTATTGCAGGTGTTCTTGCTGCCCCTTTATTTTTTGGTTTTCAAGATTTCTTTGCATCTAACTTCGTCGTTGCAATGCTTATTTCTATTTTAATTGTGATAGTGCTGATACTTTTTCTTCTTCCGCGAATTAAGGGCGTATTGATAAGCGCTTTTTGGTATACTCGGCGCAGCTCCGACAGAACTACGTGAAAATACGAGGCAACTACTGGAGGCTTCCAGCAATGCCTGGAAATGTAACCAATAGGCTTTCGATCCGGAGATCAGCGTGATTACCGCTGCACAGATGCGGGCAGCACGAGCGCTGCTAGGAATTGACCAAAAGACGTTGGCTGAACGAGCCGGCGTTTCGCTCCCCACCATCCAGAGGATGGAAGCCAGCAATGGTGATGTGCGAGGTGTCATCGACTCACTGACGAGAGTCATCAACGCCTTCAAGGCTGAGGGCGTTACCATGATTGGAGATCATGAGAGAAGTGAGGGCGGGGGGCGCGGGGTTCGCCTGGCGCATCCCGTGGGTGCATCGAACAGGACGAATTGAAATCTGATTTTCAGATGCGCGGGTCGGATCTGAGTAGTCAACACGGTGGACAGGAATAGCGCGGGCGATCGATGAAACGGCGGTACACGGTGAAACAGGAGCCAGCTGGTAGTTGGTCCGTTATCGATATCGATCCGGATACTCCTTTGCCAAATCCGTCACTCGTCATGTCGGGTCTGGCAAAGGAAGATGCTTACGATGCCGCGGACCTGTTGAATAAGCTGGAGGCTCAAAGGCCCAGCGGTCGTCAACGACCGCGCAAGAATAGCTACGAAGAGTGAAGAGCCTTTATTTCGCTGCAAACTGCTCCATGGCCTCTTCAGGAGGACGCTAGCATAAACCAATTACCCTGGTGCTCCAGATGCGCCGATCAGTGAGAAATGAATGTCAGTGCAAGTTCATCAATTGTCGAGACCGGCGGGGGACCCAGCCGAGGCAACCGGCCGGAACGCGAGAGCTCAAGCCGCTGAAGGCAAGGCTTTTTTCGTGAAGCTCAGAAGTGACCTCCAGACAAATGACGTGGTTTCGATCGTCCACTACGTGACCGATTTCGGCACGGGAGATGCCCGGGGACTGGCGCTGGACGGCGGATGGTCAATCCGGTTGTCAGAGATTTCCGACCTGCGTCTATTGGCCTTCCAATTTCCAGAGCTCATCGACGGCCATTCGACAGAGTGAGCTTTCGAAAACACGGCGGGCAGCCAATGCGACCATCTAGCGAGCAAGAAATACACAATGGACTTCGAGCAATTTTTCGCAGATAAACTTGATGCCTTACGCACAGAGGGCCGCTACCGCGTTTTTGCCGAGATCGAGCGCAGGGTCGGCAGATTCCCACATGCAAAACGTCATCTGAATGGTCGCGTGAGTATGGTAACGGTTTGGTGTTCCAATGATTATCTTGGCATGGGGCAGCATCCATCTGTGCTCGCCGCGATGCAAGCCGCTTTGCAGGTAAACGGTGCCGGATCTGGAGGCACCCGCAATATCTCAGGCACCAGCCGCTCGCATGTGCTTTTAGAGCAGGAACTTGCCGATTTGCACGGCAAAGAAGCTGCACTCCTATTCACCTCTGGGTACGTCTCCAACTGGACGACACTCAGCACATTGGGCAGCAATCTTCCCAATGCAGTCTTCTTTTCGGATGAAGGCAATCATGCCTCGATGATCGAAGGAATACGACATTCGAATGCCGAAAAGCGGATATGGAAACACAATGATCCGCGCGATCTTGATCGATTGCTGTCTGAGTATGGCTCCGATCGTTCAAAGATCGTCGCGTTCGAGTCCGTTTATTCCATGGATGGCGACATTGCCCCGATAGCAGACATCCTCGCTGTCGCTAAAAAGCATGGTGCCATGACCTATTTGGACGAAGTTCATGCCGTGGGCCTCTATGGTCCCCGGGGGGGTGGCATTGCCGAACGAGACGGTCTGATGGACCGAATTACGATCATCGAGGGCACGCTCGGCAAAGCATTCGGCATTATGGGCGGCTATATCACCGGTTCGGCGCAATTATGCGATTATATCCGCTCGTTCGCCTCAGGATTTATTTTTTCTACAGCGCTTCCTCCCGTCATTGTGGCCGGGGCGCTCGCTTCAATCCGCCATTTGAAGCATAGCACTTACGAACGAAAGCTGCTTCAGGAGAGGGTGGCGCAGATTCGTACACGCTTGAACGCCAACGGTATCCCACATCTACCGAATGCCAGTCACATTGTACCCGTCATAGTGGGAGATGCGGCGAAGTGCAAATGGCTCAGCGACCTGCTACTGGACAGCTACGGCATATATGTTCAACCGATCAACTATCCGACAGTGCCGAGAAAAACTGAGCGTTTGAGGATCACGCCATCCCCGCTTCATTCGGACGCGGACATAGATCACCTCGTTGGCGCGCTTTCTGAGTTGTGGTCACGCTGCGCACTTTCAAGACAGGTCGCTTAACACGGCCTGCCTCATCTTTCGTGACACCACTGCTGAACGACGCCACAAGACTGTCGGCGGCCCGCTCCATCCGTGACAGAAACGAGGCAGAAGCCGTCAAACCGCCCGCTGTGAAGCAAGTCCATGGCGTCGATTACCAGCGTGATGTCGGAGGCGTTCTTGCCTGTCGTGTATGCGAACTGCTGCAGGGGGATGATGGCGTGCTTTGAAAGGATACGCGACGAGGGTTCACGCTCCGTTCGGTCTTAGCGCAGGATTTTGAACTGCTCTTGTCCTGATGAGGTGGATGATCGCACCAAGCCGCTGCGTGACGCCATCGTCTTCGCGCCCGACGATATCCACGACGGCCAACGGCAGGAGGCGCTGCGCGGTTTCCTGCAGCGCGGAGTCGAAGACCTCGTCCATCTCTCCCCGCAGGATCACAGCCGTCACGGAGGCGGCAGCGATCCACAGCACGGTCAACAGAATGCCAAGGAAAAGTCCGAGCCGGGCCTGCAGGCTCCGTGGCAGCCTCATGGCTTGCCCAGCCTATAGCCCATGCCGCGCTCGGTCTCGATGAATTGCTGCCCCAGCTGGACGCTCCTATTAACCTCGCCATTTCTCCCAGATTGTGATTCCATCTTCACTTGATGGCGGTGGAGGCTTTTATGGGAACTGCACCTGGATTCTTCGATGTGGATGACCGGCTTCGACGGTTGAGCGATCTTGGCGATCAGTTGGAAGCCTATGGCCGGGTTGTGGATTTCGAGGCGTTCCGGCCTGATCTTGGGAGGGCGCTTGCCTATACGAGCGGGCCGCACGGTGGCCGACCGCCCTACGACGCGGTCATGATGCTAAAGGTGCTGGTGATCCAGACAGCGAACAATCTGTCGGACGAGCGCACCGAGTTCCTGATCAACGACAGGTTGTCGTTCATGCGGTTTCTAGGTCTGGGTCTTTCCGACCGGGTTCCCGATGCACGCACGATCTGGCTGTTTCGGGAACGGCTGACGAAGGCCGGCGCGATCAGGACCTTGTTCGAGCGCTTCGACGCGATGCTGCGC
>JBEBWH010000212.1:0-5832 GCA_040392305.1 Bradyrhizobium sp.
GCGCCGCGCACGGCGTATCTCGGCCTTCTTCGGGGGGGGGGTGGCCTTGGTGAGCGCGGGGGGCACGTCGCGCGCGTTGCCTTGGCCGAACCCGGCGCGGCCCTTCTGGTCGCCGACGACGACGAGCGCGGCGAAACCGAAGCGCTTGCCGCCCTTCACCACCTTGGCGACGCGATTGATGTGGACCAGCCGATCGATGAACTCGCTTTCGCGCTCAGATACGTCTCTCATTTTCTCTTCCTTTGCGCGATCAGAACTGCAGGCCGCCTTCGCGGGCCGCGTCGGCCAGCGCCTTGACGCGACCGTGGTAGAGATAGCTGCCGCGATCGAACACGACTTCAGACACGTTGGCCGCCTTGCCGCGCTCGGCGATCAGCTTGCCGACGCCGACCGCAGCTTCGGCGCTGCCGCTGTTCTTGACCTTGCCGCGCAGATCCTTGTCGAGGGTCGAGGCGGCCGCGAGCGTGCGGCCCGACGCATCGTCGATGATCTGGGCGTAGATGTTCTTGCCCGAGCGGTGCACGCTGAGGCGCGGGCGACCGTTGGCGCGGGCTCGGATGGCTTTGCGAACGCGCTGCTTGCGCCGTTCCACACCCTTGAGGCTGATGGGCATTTTCTGTGGCGCTCCTTACTTCTTCTTGCCTTCCTTGCGCGCGACGAACTCGCCGACATAGCGCACGCCCTTGCCCTTGTAGGGCTCGGGACGACGGAAACCGCGGATGTTTGCAGCCACCTGGCCAACCTGCTGCTTGTCGGCGCCCGCGACGACGATTTCCGTCGCGGTCGGCGTCGCAATGGTGATGCCCGTCGGCGTCTCGAACAGAATCTCGTGGCTGTAGCCGAGCGACAGCTTGAGGTCCTTGCCCTGCATGGCGGCACGGAAGCCGACGCCCTGGATCGCCAGCTTCTTCTCGAAGCCGTCCTTGACCCCGGTGACCATGTTGGCGATCAGCGCGCGGGTGGTGCCCCAGGCGGCGCGCGCCTCCTTGGTATCGTTCGCCGGCTCGATGACGAGCCCGTCATCGGTCTGCTTGACGTTGACGATATCCATGAGGGTCAGCGACTGCTCGCCCTTGGGACCCTTGGCGCTGACCACGCGGTCATCGATCGCGACGGTTACGCCACTGACCGCGGGGATGGGCTTCTTGCCTGTACGGGACATTCCAACTTTCCTTCGGAGTCATCATCTGAACCGAAGTGCCTCGGCCTTGCGGCCTAGAACACTCGGCAGACTACCTCGCCACCCAGATTCTGGGACTTCGCTTCGTGATCGGCCATCACGCCCTTGGGGGTCGACAGGATCGACACGCCAAGGCCGTTCGCGACCGAGGGGATGTTCTTGACCGACACGTAGACGCGGCGGCCCGGGCGCGACACGCGCTCGATGGTGCGGATCACCGGCACGTTGTCGGAATACTTGAGCTCGATCTCGTACTCGCCGAGACCGTTGTCGGTCCGCTGCTCGGAATAGCCGCGGATGAAGCCTTCCGACTTCAGCACGTCCAGCACCCGGCCGCGCATGGTCGAGGCCGGCGTCGACACCGTGTCGCGACGGCGCATCTGCGCGTTGCGGATGCGGGTCAACATATCGCCGATCGGATCAGAAAGGTTCATGTCTGTCTTCTCCTTACCAGCTCGACTTGACCATGCCGGGCACCTGCCCGAAATTGCCGAGTTCGCGCAGGGCGATGCGGCTGAGCTTCAGCTTGCGGTAGTAACCGCGCGGCCGGCCGCTCACTTCGCAACGGTTGCGCACGCGACCCGGAGCAGAATTCCGCGGCAGGGCGGCGAGCTTGAGCTGCGCCGAGAAGCGCTCCTCGATGGTGATGGACTGGTCCATCGCGATCTGCTTCAGCTTGGTGCGCTTGCCGGCATACTGCTTGGCAAGCTTCCTGCGGCGGTTGTTCTTCTCGATAGAGCTGGTCTTTGCCATGTCTCGTCCTCTGCCCCTCGCTTACTGCCGGAAGGGGAAATTGAAGGCCTTCAGCAGCGCCAGGGCCTCTTCGTCGTTCTTCGCCGTCGTGCACACCACGATGTCCATGCCCCAGACCTGGTCGATCTGGTCATAGGTGATTTCCGGGAAGACGATGTGTTCCTTGATGCCCATGGCGTAGTTGCCACGGCCATCGAACGCCTTCGGGTTGAGCCCGCGGAAGTCACGCACACGCGGCAGCGCGATGTTCACGAGCCGGTCCAGGAACTCGTACATGCGCGCCTTGCGCAGCGTCACCTTCACGCCCAGCGGCATGTTCTCGCGCACCTTGAAGCCGGCGATCGAGCGGCGGGCATGCGTGATGACGGGCCTCTGGCCGGAAATCCTCTCGAGGTCGGCAGCGGCTGCCTTGACCTTCTTGGTATCGCTCACGGCTTCGCCGACGCCCATGTTCAGCACGATCTTGTCGAGCTTGGGCGTCTGCATGACGTTCTTGTAGCCGAACTGCTTCAGCAGGTCGGCCTTGATGACTTCGTCGTACTGCGTGCGCAGACGCGGGACGTAAACGGTCTCAGCCATCGATCACATCTCCGGTGGTCCTGGCGACGCGCACCTTCTTGCCGTCGTCGTTGATCTTGAAGCCGACGCGGGTCGGCTTGCCGTTCGTGTCCGCCAGAGCCAGATTGCTCAGGTGGATCGGAGCTTCGCGGGTGTAGATGCCGGCATCCTGCGAGGCGGTCTGCCGCGTGTGGCGACGCACCAGGTTCAGGCCCTGCACCGTGGCGCGGCTTTCGGTGGGAAACACCTGCAGCACGCTGCCGCTCTTGCCCTTGTCCTTGCCGGTAATGACGACGACCTTGTCGCCCTTCCTGATCTTGGCAGCCATCACAGCACCTCCGGCGCCAGCGAAATGATCTTCATGTGGTTCTTGCTGCGCAGCTCGCGGGGCACGGGCCCGAAGATGCGCGTTCCGATGGGCTCGGACTGGTTGTTGATGAGGACGGCCGCATTGCTGTCGAAGCGGATGACGGTGCCATCGGTGCGGCGAACCGGGAACGCGGTGCGCACGACGACGGCCTTCATCACCTGGCCCTTCTTGACGCGCCCGCGCGGGATCGCATCCTTCACCGAGACGACGATGATGTCGCCCACCGAGGCGTACTTGCGGTGCGAGCCGCCGAGCACCTTGATGCACATGACGCGACGCGCGCCGGAATTATCGGCAACGTCGAGATTGGACTGCATCTGGATCATGGCTTGATGCCTTCTCGTTCAAACCGGCCGCGCCATCAGGGCGACCAAACCTTGCTTAAGCGCCCTGGACCAGGGTCCAGCGCTTGTTCTTCGAAATCGGCGGGCACTCCTCGATCCATACCGTGTCGCCGACCTTGGCCGCATTGGCCTCGTCGTGGGCATGGTACTTCTTGGAGCGGCGGACCGTCTTCTTCATCACCGGATGGGTGAAGGCACGATCGACACGCACGACCACCGTCTTTTCATTGACATCGGAGACCACGGTCCCCTGCAGAATACGCTTGGGCATCGGCTTCTCCTTACTTCTGCGCCGCGGCGGTCTTCTCGCCGAGGATCGTCTTGATCCGGGCGATGTCCCGCCGCACCTCGCGCACGCGCGCCGGCTTTTCGAGCTGCTGCGTCGCGCGCTGGAAGCGCAGGTTGAACTGCTCCTTCTTGAGGTCGAGCAGCTGGTCCTTCAATTCGTCGGGCGTCTTCGCCCGCAGGTCCGTATTGGCCATTCTTCTCGCCCTTAGTCAGGAATGCGGGTCACGACCCGCGTGAGGATCGGGAGCTTCATCGCGCCGAGGCGCAGAGCTTCCTTGGCAACATCCGGCGGCACGCCGTCGATCTCGAACAGGATGCGGCCCGGCTTGACCCTGGCCGCCCAGTACTCGACCGAGCCCTTGCCCTTGCCCATGCGGACTTCGACCGGCTTCTTCGACACCGGCACGTCGGGGAACACGCGGATCCAGACGCGACCGGCGCGCTTCATCTCGCGCGTGATGGCACGGCGGGCCGCCTCGATCTGCCGGGCAGTGACGCGCTCGGGCTCCTGCGACTTGAGGCCGAACTGGCCGAACGCCAGATCGGTGCCGCCCTTGGCGGCGCCGTGGATACGGCCCTTGTGCGCCTTGCGGAACTTGGTCTTCTTGGGTTGCAGCATTTATCCGATGCCTTCTCAGTTCGCCGGGGCCGCATCGCGGTCACGACCGCGGCCGCGGGAGCCGCGCTCGCCGTCATCGCGGTCGGAACGCTCACGGCGCGGAGCCCCCTGCCCGCCCTCGCTGCCTTCGGTAGCGCGGCGCTCGTGCGCAGTCGGGTCGTGCTCGAGCACTTCACCCTTGAAGATCCACACCTTGATGCCGATGATGCCGTAGGTCGTCTTGGCTTCGGCGGTGCCGTAGTCGATGTCGGCGCGCAGCGTATGCAGCGGCACGCGACCCTCACGGTACCACTCGGTGCGGGCGATATCGGCACCGCCGAGGCGGCCGCCGACGTTGACGCGGATGCCGCCGGCGCCCATGCGGATCGCCGTCTGCACGGCGCGCTTCATGGCGCGGCGGAACGCCACGCGGCGTTCGAGCTGCTGGGCGATGCCCTGGGCAACCAGCGTCGCATCGGTCTCGGGCTTGCGCACTTCAACGATGTTGATGTGCACTTCGCTGTCGGTGAACTTCTTCACCTTGGCGCGGATCTTGTCGATGTCGGCGCCCTTCTTGCCGATCACGATGCCCGGACGGGCAGTGTGGATCGACACGCGACACTTTCTGTGCGGGCGCTCGATGACGATCTTGCTGACCGCCGCCTGCTTCAGATCTTCCATCAGCGTCTCGCGGATCTTCAGGTCCTCCTGAAGCAGCGAGCCGTAGTCACCCTTGCTCGCGAACCAGCGCGAATCCCAGGTGCGGTTGATCCCCAGGCGCAGACCGATCGGGTTGATCTTCTGACCCATTATGCGGTCTCCTCAACTTGGCGAACCACAATGGTGAGGTTCGAAAACGGCTTCTCGACACGGGCCGAGCGGCCGCGGCCGCGCGCCATGAAGCGCTTCATCACCAGCGAGTCGCCGACATAGGCTTCGGCGACGACGAGGCTGTCGGGCTCGAGGCCGTGGTTGTTCTCGGCATTGGCGATGGCGCTCTCGAGCGTCTTCTTCACCGGGCCGGCGATGCGCTTCGACGAGAAGCTGAGCTCGGCCAGGGCGCGCTCCACCTTCTTGCCACGGATCATCTGCGCCACGAGGTTGAGCTTCTGCCCGCTGGTGCGCAGCATGCGCAGCACGGCCTTGGCCTCATTGTCCTTGAGCGCGCGCTTTGTCTTCGGCTTGCTCATCTTACTTCCTCTTGGCCTTCTTGTCGGCCGAATGCCCGTAATAGGTCCGGGTCGGAGCGAACTCGCCAAACTTGTGACCGATCATCTCTTCCGAGACGAGCACCGGAACGTGCTTGTGGCCGTTGTGGACGCCAAAGGTCAGGCCGACGAACTGCGGCATGACCGTCGAACGACGGCTCCACGTCTTGATCACGTCGTTGCGACCGCCCGCTCGCGCCTTCTCGGCCTTCTTGAGCAGGTAACCGTCGACGAACGGGCCCTTCCAGAGTGAACGAGTCATGGCTTAGCGGCCCTTCTTCAGATGGCGGCTGCGGACGATGAACTTGTCCGTCGCCTTGTTGCTTCTCGTGCGCTTGCCCTTCGTCGGCTTGCCCCACGGGGTCACCGGGTGGCGGCCGCCCGAGGTGCGGCCCTCGCCGCCACCATGCGGGTGGTCGACGGGGTTCATGGTCACGCCGCGGTTGACCGGCTTGCGGCCGAGCCAGCGGTTGCGACCGGCCTTGCCGATCGAGGTGTTCGAGTGATCCTGGTTCGACACCGCGCCGACGGTG
>JBEBWH010000213.1:0-5787 GCA_040392305.1 Bradyrhizobium sp.
GAATTCGTCGTTGTTGAGCTTGCCGAGCATCACCGCGCCGTCGCGCCAGAGCTGGGTTGTGACGGTCGATTCATAAGGCGGCCGGAAATCGTCGAGGATTTTCGAGCAGGCGGTGGTGCGCACGCCTTTGGTCGCGAACAGATCCTTGACGCCGAGCGGGATGCCACTGAGCGGACCGCCCTCGTTCTTGGCAATGGCTTCATCGGCGCGGCGCGCCATGGCGCGGGCCTGATCCGGCGTCTCCAGAACATAGGCGTTGAGGACGCGCGCCTCCTCCATCGCCTTGAGGTGAGCATCGGTCAGTTCGAGCGCCGTGAAGGATTTCGCCGCCAGCCCGTCGCGGGCCTCGGCCAGGGTCAGTGCAGTCAGATCAGTCATTCATCAACCGGATCGCAGGAGAACGGAGAACGCGGCGCAGCGGGACGTGACACGGAGACGCCGGGCGTATGAGTGGAGAGCGTGGTGTCGGCGACGGGACGCTGCAGGGCTTCGAGCTTGTCGAGCAGCGCGTCCATCGCCTTGTCGGGATCGACCGCCTTGCCCTGGCGCTCCATCTCGTCGAGATAGGCCATATAGGCCTGATAGGCGGCATCGTCTTCACAGAGCAGGCACATCGCAACGTCCTTGACGCCCGTTGGACATCCGCGTGAAGCGGATCACTCGACGACCTTGGGCACCAGAAAGAAGTGATCCTCGGTCGCCGGCGCGTTGGCGACCACCGCATCGGCCATGCCGCCGTCATCGACGACGTCGGCGCGCTTCTTCATCGCCATCGGCATCACCGAGGTCATCGGCTCGACACCCTCGACATCGACCTCGTTGAGTTGCTCGACAAATGCCAGCATCGCGTTGATCTCGTTTTGCAGATGCGGCACCTCGTCGTCCTTCACCGCGATGCGGGCAAGGTGCGCGATGCGGCGCGTGGTGGCGGCGTCAACAGACATATTACAATGGCTCCGCGTGCGGATCGTTTCAGGCCACGGCTATAACAGGTTTGAGTTTGCCGCTGCAACCGAGGCCGGACGGGTTGCGGTCAGCCCGCCAGCGCCGCGAGCCGCTGAAGCGCGGCCGCCGCCAGTTCCCGCGTCAATTCGCCCGCAGGCAGTTCGCGCCCGAAAGCCACCGCCTGCCCGGCCCAGACATTGGTGAAATCGGCCTGGCCGAGCTTTTCCGCCGCTGCCTTCAGCGGCCCGAACCCCGCCGCGGTATGGGGAAATCCGGGATGTTCCGCCGCCACCGGGCCGAGTTCGCGCATGGCGCGGTTCACCACGCCCCGCGCCGGGCGGCCGGTCATCACATTGGTGATGGTGGTGGAATGGTCGCCCGCCGCCGCCAGACCGGCGCGGATGATGGCGCTCACCCTGGATTCGGGCGTGCGCAGATAGGCGGTGCCGATCTGGACGCCGGCCGCGCCGAGCGCGAACGCCGCCGCGATACCGCGCCCGTCGGCGATACCGCCCGCCGCGATCACCGGCACGCGCACCGCATCAACGACCTGCGGCACCAGCGCGAAAGTGCCGGGCTGGGTCGCGATGTCGTCGGTCAGGAACATGCTGCGATGGCCACCCGATTCCGCGCCCTGCGCGATGATGGCGTCGACGCCGCGCACCTCCAGCCACTTGGCCTCCTCGACGATCGTCGCCGACGCGATGACGACGCTTCCCGCCGCCTTGACCCGCGCGAGCAGCGCGGGCTCGGGCAGGCCGAAATGAAAACTCACGACCTCGGGCTTTAGCTCTTCCACCAGTTCGCACATCACGGCATCGAACGGCGCACGCGCCGCCTGCGGCACCGGCATCGCCGGATCGAGGCCCAACTCCCTGTAATAGGGCGCGAGACGCTCCCGCCATGCCGCCACGCGCGCCGGCTCGGGCGTGGTCGCGGTGTGCGCGAAGAAATTCATGTTCACCGGCGCACTGACCTGCTGGCGAACGATGTTGACCTGCTCGCGCGCCTTGTCCGGCGACAGCATGGCGCAGGGCAGCGACCCCAGCCCGCCGGCCCTGGCCACCGCGATCGCCATCTCGGCGTCGATCGCGCCGGCCATCGGCGCCTGCACGATCGGCAGGTCGATCTTGAGAAGATCCAGCAATCCGCGGTTCGGCCACATCGTGCATACCCTTCTTTTTTCGAATGCCACCTATCTCGCCGATCAGCCATGCGCTGGCAATGCGGCGTTAGACGGACGACGTCGCGGCGTGATAAGCGAGGCGATGACCACCACCGTTCTCCCCCTTGTCGAAGCATCCGTCGAGTGGCCCGCGCGTGGCGCGCTGATCGGCCTGGATCTCGGCACCAAGACCATCGGGGTCGCGGTGTCCGATCCCGATCGCCGGATTGCTACCGGCGTCACAACCATCGCGCGCAAGGCCTTTACCGCCGACGCGGCGCGCCTGCTGGCGCTCGCGGCCGAGCGCAGCGCGGTCGGCTACGTGCTCGGCCTGCCGGTCAACATGGACGGGAGCGAAGGCCCGCGGGCGCAATCGACCCGCGCCTTCGCCCGCAACCTGTCGCGCCTGACCGACCATGCCATCGGACTGTGGGACGAACGGCTGTCCACGGCGGCGGTCGAGCGTGAACTGCTCGCGCTCGACACCAGCCGCGCCAGACGCGCCAAAATGATCGACGAGCACGCCGCCATCTTCATCCTTCAGGGCGCGCTCGACCGGCTCCGGGCGCTCGCCCAGGGTGGAGCCGCCTGACCCATGGAAATGGTCGTCGCCGCGCTTCTGCCGGTGTTTCTGCTGATCGTTTTGGGGGCCGCGCTGCGGCGCTTTCTGCTGACCGACGAGTTGCACTGGATCGGCTGCGAACGGCTCGTCTATTACGTGCTGTTCCCCGCGCTTCTGATCGTCACGCTGGCGCGCGCTGATCTGACCCATATTCCCGTCGCCGGCGTGGGCGGCGCGCTTTTGCTGGCGGTCATCGCCATGTCGGTGCTGTGCCTGGCGTTGCGGCCGGTTCTCGCCACGCGGCTCGGCGTCAGCGGCCCGACCTTCACCTCGATCTTTCAGGGCGCGACGCGCTGGCAGACCTATGTCGCGCTGTCGGTCGCGGGCAATCTTTATGGCGATGCCGGCCTTGCCCTCGCCTCGGTCGCCATGGTGGCGATGATTCCGCTGCTCAACGTCATCAATGTCGCCGTGCTTGCCCGCTACGCCGCACCGAAGCGGCTGTCATGGAGCCAAACCATCGGCACCATCGCCCGCAATCCCTTCATCTGGGGCTGCCTGATCGGCCTCGTCATCAATGTCGCGCATATCCCACTGCCAGGTCCCGTTCTCAGCTTCGCCGATGCGCTCGGCCGCTCCGCTCTCGCGGTCGGACTGCTCACCGTCGGTGCCGGGCTGCAACTCGACCGGCTCGTCAAGCCGGGCTTCGCTTCGCTGCTGACCGTCGCCCTCAAGCTTCTGGCCATGCCGGCGATCGCGATCGGCTTCGGCATCCTTTTCGACCTGTCGGGTCCGAACCTCGTCGTCGTCGCCTGCTGCGCGGCGGTGCCCAGCGCCTCCAACGCCTATGTTCTGGCGCGGCAACTCGGCGGCGACGCGCCGCTGCTGGCCGAGATTCTGACATTGCAGACCATTCTGGCCTTCGCCACCATGCCGCCGATCATCGCGCTGGTCGCCTGACCGCCTCAGACCGCCAGTGCGCGATCCAGCAGCGCGCGCGCCTGCGCCGCGTCCAGATCGGCGGCGCCATAGAAGCCGCCATGGCGTTCAGCGAGCCGCGTGCGCGCGAACAGCTCGGCATGGGCCGGATGCACCGCGTTGAGCGCAGCGGCGGCCGCAAGCAGCGCCAGCGTTTCCACCGCTACACGCGCGGCGCGCTCGCTGTCCGGTTTCCGGAAAGCCGCGCTAATGGAAGTCACGGCCTCTTTCGCGCCGGACAGTCCGTTCGTTTCCTGCGCGAGACGCTGGAGCACCGCCGCCGCCGCATCCGCTTCGCGCGACAGCGCGCGCAATACGTCGAGGCACATCACGTTGCCCGAGCCTTCCCAGATCGCATTGACGGGCGCTTCGCGATAATGCCGCGCCAGAATGCCCTCCTCGACATAGCCGTTGCCGCCCAGGCACTCCATCGCCTCATAGAGAAAGCCGGGCGCGCTCTTGCAGGTCCAGTATTTCACCACCGGCGTCAGAAGCCGCATATAGGCCGCCTCGTGCCCGTCGTCCTGCATGCGGTCGAAGGCACGGCACAGCCGCATCACCAGCGCGGTGGAGGCCTCGACATGCAGCGCCATGTCGCCGAGCACGCTCTGCATCAAAGGCTGGTCGGCCAGATGGCGCTGGAACACGCTGCGGTGGCGCGCGTGGTGCAACGCGTGCGCAAGGCCCGAACGCATCAGGCCGGCGGAGGCAATCGCGCAATCCTGCCGCGTCAGCTGCACCATCTGGATAATGGTGCGCACGCCCTTGCCCTCCTCGCCGACCGGCAGCGCATAGGCCTCGTGAAACTCCACCTCGGAAGAGGCGTTGGAGCGGTTGCCGAGCTTGTCCTTGAGGCGCTGGAAACGCAGCCCGTTGACCTGCCCGTCGGGCCGGAAGCGCGGCATGAAGAAGCAGCTTAAAGCCCCCTCCGCCTGCGCCAGCACCAGAAAGGCGTCGCACATCGGCGCCGACATGAACCATTTGTGCCCCGTGATGCGATAAGCGTCGCCGTCGCGCACCGCGCGCGTGGCGTTGGCCCGCACATCCGTTCCGCCCTGCTTCTCGGTCATCCCCATGCCGAGCGTCATGCCGCGCTTTTCCCACCACGGCGAGAAGGCGGGATCGTAGCTGCGCGAACCGAGCACCGGCATCAGCCGCGCGAGCAGATCGGGCGCGGCCGCAAGCGCCGCCACCGAGGCTCGCGTCATCGTGATCGGGCAAAGATGCCCCGTCTCCACTTGCGCGGCGATGAAGAACTTGGCGGCGCGTACGACCTCCGACGGCCCGCCTGCCGGGCTCCCTTCCGCCGTCCAGGTCGAATTATGGATGCCGGCATGGGCGCTGTGCGCCATCAACTCGTGATAGGCCGGATGAAACTCGACCTCGTCGCGGCGGAAACCGCGCGCGTCGTAGAGTTTCAGCTTCGGCGTATTCTCATTGGCGAGCCGCCCCCGTTCGGCCATCGCGGCGGAACCCCAGTGGCGGCCGAAATCGGACAGTTCGGCCGCGGCTCCGCCGCCGCCATTGACGGCGATCGCATCGGCCAGCGGCGCGTCGCTCGCGAACAAATCGACATCGACGAACGGAGGCGACTGGTTGAGCACCTCATGGGTCACAAACAATGCGTCCGCCATGTCGCCACCTCATCCCTTTCGCGCCGCGGCGCGGCGTAAAAAAAAATCATAGGAGGAACGGGGGATAAGTCCAGAATGACGGCAGCGGGCCAAGCCCGGGCGGGATAAACAGCCTTGCCCCGTATTCCATCTCTCCCTATAGCTTTGGCTTTAATGACACCTGCCCCGAAATCCGCGTTCGTCCTCAGCCAGCGTCACCTGCTCGGCATTGAGGGCCTGTCCGCCGCCGACATCACCGGCCTGCTCGACCTCGCCGAGGAATATGTCGAACTGAACCGTCAGGTGGACAAGAAGCGCAGCAACCTGCGCGGCCGCACGCAGGTCAACCTGTTCTTCGAAGCCTCGACCCGCACGCAGTCCTCGTTCGAGATTGCCGGCAAGCGGCTCGGCGCCGACGTCATGAACATGTCGGTCGCCTCGTCCTCGATCCGCAAGGGCGAGACGCTGCTCGACACCGCCATCACGCTCAACGCCATGCACCCCGATATTCTGGTGGTGCGGCA
>JBEBWH010000214.1:0-5720 GCA_040392305.1 Bradyrhizobium sp.
TCGCCGGGGCGGCGCCCGCTGCCGCACAGGCCGGGCACTGGATCGGCGACTGGCAGCAACTGGAGTCCAATGCAGGCCAGTGCCGCTCCTGCCGTGTCGCGATCACGGGCGACGGGCGCACCCTGACCGTCATTGCCAATAACGGCTGGACGGCTCGGGTGGCCGCAGACGTTGAACGCGGCCTCGCGGCGGCGCGTGGCGAGGGCAAGTGGGACGGCGCACGCACCGGGGCGCTCGCGGATGCTCCGTTCCACATCCATCTCGTCGAGCGTGGCATGCGCCTTCACATGACGATGCGGGTGGCGACGTCGGGGCGGATGCGGGTGATCCGCGCCGTCTTCGGCCGCGCATGGGTTGGAGCCTAAAGCGTTTTCGAGCGAAGCACGCCCCAAATATTTCCTAGGGGCGTGACCCGAGGGTGGAACCCGGTTCGCGTGAAGAAAACGCGTCAGAACAAAGATATAGAGCTCCGCTTCTGATTCCATCGAGAGGCGGAAAAGCTCTAGCCGGCGGCTCCATGCGCACGCCGCTGGCACCAGCACGCGGCCCTTGCCCGCATTCGCGGGGGCCGTGGGGAGACGCCGCGCCCTACAGCGTATTCTTGTAGATGCGCCCGTCCTTCATGATGATCTTGAGGTTTTTCTCGGGATCGGCCACCAGCTTGATGTCGGCGATCGGGTCGCCGTCGATCAATAGCAGGTCGGCGTAGGCCCCGGCGTCGATCTCTCCGAGCTTGCCGGGATAGGGATTGCGCGGACCCGACATCGCCAGCAGCTCGGCGTTGGTGGCGGTGGCCATGCGCAGAATCTCGGTCGGGGTATACCAGCGCGTCAGGGTCCCGAGCATGGCGCCCTGATAGACGGCCTTGTCCGGGCTGAACAGGACATCGGTGCCCCACGCGGTGCGCAGCTTGTACTTCTTCGCGAGGGTGTAGGCGCGGTCGGTGCCGGTCGCGACTTCCTGTTGCTTGGCGCGCCCGGCGGGCGTGCTCTGCGGGTTTGAGTATTCGTTGGCGAGGAACGCCTGCGTGCTGAACCAGGCGTTCTTCTCGGCGATGAGCTGCGCCGTCGCCTCGTCCATGAGCTGGCCGTGTTCGATCGAGCGGACGCCGCTTTGGAGCGCGGTCTGGATCGCGCGCGGCGTGTAGGCGTGCACCGCGACATAGGTGCCCCAGTTCTCCGCGGCTTCCACCGCGGCGCGGAACTCGGCCGCGGTGTACTGGCTGACGTCGATCGGGTCGTAGTTCGAGCTGACGCCGCCGCCGGCCGCCAGCTTGATCTGGCTGGCGCCGAGCATCAGCTGTTCGCGTGTGCGCTTGATTACCTGATCGGCGCCGTCGGCGATCATGCCGGCGCCCATCGTTTCGCCATGACTGAGCGGCGCGGCGGGTGCGGCCGGAACCTCGTAAGGCATACGGTAGTCGCCATGGCCGCCGCTTTGCGAGATCATCGCGCCCGACGGCCAGATGCGCGGACCCGCGATAAGGCCGCGGTCGATCGCCCGCTTGAGCCCGAAGCTCGGGCCGGCCATGTCGCGGACGCTGGTGAAACCGCGCATGAGGGTGCGGCCAGCCTCTTCCGCCGCCACCAGATTGATGTAGCCGACATCGGCGGTCAGCAGTTCCTGCATCGGCATCGCCGCCATCATCGTGTGCCAGTGGGCGTCGATGAGGCCTGGCATCAGGGTGCGCCCGCCGCCGTCGATCACCTGCATACCGGCGGCCAGCGGCGCGCTGGCTGCCTCGATGGCCTTGATCGTCTTGCCCTCGACGATAACCCGCAGCCCGCTGCGCAGCGCATCAGACTTGCCGTCGACTATCCGGATGTTGGTGAGGACGACCGGTGCGGTTGGCGCATCGGGGATGCGCGCCATGGCGGGGCGAGGCGCCAGCGCGGCGGTGCCGGCCGTGGCGGCGATGCCTGCGAGGAAGGACCGGCGGGACAGCCGGGCGGTGACGAGCGAGTTTAGTCGGGCGAATGCCGGACTCTGGCACAGGCAGCCCGGTGCGTGGGGCGCAGTTTCGTCGATCGGCGTGCATGAGAACATATCGGCGGCCTCCCTGTTGCGACGGCCGGACGAAGCCGTCTCGCGCCACTGCGCGCGATCCTGTTTCTTTCCCGTACCGGAACCTGTAGCGGGATGCCGTGCTGGCGGCAATCCGGTAGGGTTTGCGTAAGTGGGCAGCTTCGCGTATGACGACGGCGATAATTCGTGTTGCCCACCAGATTTGCCCAATCGCCGCGCGCGCCCGCCCCATGAAGAACGACGCCATTCTGGCCCGGATTTCCGACTATTGCCGCGGTAACGGCATGGCGGAATCGACCTTTGGCCGCCGCGCCGTCAACGACGGCAAGCTGGTGTCGCGGCTGCGCGAGGGCAAGCGCATCACCATCGACACGCTGGAGCGCATCGAGAATTTCATCGGCACCGGCCTGCCCGATGGCGCGCCGAAACCGAGCCTGCGCGAGGTGCCGCTGGAGCGGCGCGATCCGCGCGCCAATTTTCGCTTTTTCGAGAACCGGCAGAAATACCTGCTGTTTGTCCACACCTGCAGCGAGAAGCGGGTCATCGCCCAGCGCGTGGCGATGGAGCTTGGCAGCATCCATCCGCGGCCGCCCGCGATCCGACTGTTCGACGCCGGGATCGGTGACGGCACGGTGCTGGCGCGGGTCTTGCGCGCGATGCACGGGCGTTTCCCGCATATGCCGTTCTATATCGCCGGCAAGGAGATCAGCCTCGAAGACGTGCGGCTGACGCTGGAGAAAATCCCCGACCGGCTGTTCGAGCATCCAGCATCCGTCTTCGTGCTGACCAACATGTATTACAATGAGGCGCCATGGCTGACGCCGCGCACTTCGGCGGCGGCGTCGGCGACTGTGTGGCACGAGGTGGCGCTGCGTGGAGCCTCGTCCGGCGAGTTCGCCGACCAGATCACGGCGCTGGAGCCGTTCCTTGAAGAAAACTGGCGCGCCAGCGTCAGCCCGCGCTCCGGCATGCCGGTCTATGAGCGGCCGGTGGTGATCGTGCTCTACCGCGAGGATCATCGTTTCCTGCTCGATTCGGTGATTCCCCGCGCCGGCCGAACGGAGGCCAGTTTCGACCTCATCATCGCCTCGCAGCCCTACCGGGCCAAATCCTCGGTGAATTTCCGTGCGCGGCGGATCGTTGCGCCGCTGGCGCGGGCGCTGCGGGCGGGTGGTCGTTTGATAGGAATCCATTCTCATGGCAGCGATCCGGCAATGGAAATCGTCCAGGCGGTATGGCCGGGAGAGAATCCTTTTTCCGTCAGCCGTCATGAGTTGCTGCGGGCCGTCAAATATGAGCTCGGCGCGGCCGGCCGAGACCTCAATTTTAACGCTTATGCCGATAGCCGTTCGATCTTTCGGTATGATATGGAAGCGCTGCCGAACGAGGTAACTGGCGCGATTGGAACATCGACGGCCTTTGCAGCCTGGAACGCGGCGGTGTATGTGGCGCAGGTCGAGGATGATCGCCTTGCCGACGTCACCGAGACCGGCCGCTATCTCGAGACGACAAAGGACGTTTTACGCCGGTACAACGGGCTTTGGTTTTACGACGAATCCTACGTCATTTCGCGCCGGCGCGATTGACACTTCAGGATAACACCACGGAGCGACCGCCAGCTTTGGCGGAGAGGGGTTATTGATGCGCGAGTCTTATCTGTTTACCAGCGAGTCCGTGTCGGAAGGCCATCCCGACAAGGTGTGCGATCGGATTTCCGACGAGATCGTCGATCTGTTCTTCCGCGAGGGACCGAAGGCGGGCATCGACCCGTGGGCGATCCGTGCCGCCTGCGAAACCCTGACGACGACCAACAAGGTCGTGGTGGCCGGCGAGACGCGCGGCCCCAAGACCGTGACCAACGAAGTGATCGAGGACGTCATCCGCGGCGCGATCAAGGACATCGGCTACGAGCAGGAAGGCTTCCACTGGAAGCACTGCGACATCGAGATCCTGCTGCATCCGCAGTCGGCCGATATCGCGCAGGGCGTCGATGCGCTGCAGCCCGGCACGAACAAGGAAGAGGGCGCAGGCGATCAGGGCATCATGTTCGGCTACGCCACCAACGAGACGCCGGATCTGATGCCGGCGCCGCTGTTCTACGCCCACAAGATCCTGCGCCTGATCTCGGAAGCGCGCCATTCGGGCAGGGAGAAGGTGCTCGGCCCCGACTCCAAGAGCCAGGTCACGGTGCGCTACGAGAAGGGCAGGCCGGTCGGCGTCACCCAGATCGTGGTGTCGCACCAGCATCTCATCGAGGATATGACCTCGAGCCAGGTCCGCGAGCGCGTCGAGCCGTATGTGCGGCAGGCGCTGCCCGAGGGCTGGATCACCGACGCGACGCAGTGGCACGTCAACCCGACCGGCAAGTTCTTCATCGGCGGCCCCGATGGCGACTCCGGCCTGACCGGCCGCAAGATCATCGTCGACACCTATGGCGGCGCGGCCCCGCATGGCGGCGGCGCGTTCTCCGGCAAGGATCCGACCAAGGTGGATCGCTCGGCCGCGTACGCCTCGCGCTATCTCGCCAAGAACATCGTCGCCGCGGGTCTTGCCGATCGCTGCACGCTGCAGCTCGCCTACGCCATCGGCGTGGCGCGGCCGTTGTCGATCTATGTCGACACCCACGGCACCGGCAAGGTCGAGGAGGAGCGGCTGGAGAAGGCGGCGGCCGAGGTGATGGACCTCACCCCGCGCGGCATCCGCACCCATCTCGACCTCAACAAGCCGATCTACGCGCGCACGGCGGCCTATGGTCACTTCGGCCGTACGCCTGACGCCGACGGCGGCTTCTCGTGGGAAAAGACCGATCTCGCCGAAGCCTTCAAAAAGGCCGTGTGAGGCGCGACAACTCATGGCCGGGCGACCGGACCCGGCCATCTCCATCTTGAATGTTCGGTTGGTGAAACGAGCCGCGGCTGCCCGGCCTGACGGAAAAAACCGAACATAAACATAAAACCACAGGATCGCTTTGATATGACCACTGCCGCCGCGACCACCGCTCCGCTGACCGACGCGATCGTCAAGGATATCTCCCTTGCCGATTTCGGCCGCAAGGAGATCGACCTCGCCGAAACCGAGATGCCGGGCCTGATGGCGATCCGCGCCGAATATGGCCCCAAGCAGCCGCTGAAGGGCGCGCGCATCGCGGGTTCGCTGCATATGACGATCCAGACCGCGGTGCTGATCGAGACGCTGAAGGCGCTCGGCGCCGACGTGCGCTGGGTGTCGTGCAACATCTTCTCGACGCAGGACCACGCCGCCGCCGCCATCGCCGCCACCGGCACGCCGGTGTTCGCCTACAAGGGCGAGACGCTGAAGGAATACTGGGACTTCACCGCGCGCCTGTTCGACTGGCACGGCGGCGGCACGCCCAACATGATCCTCGACGACGGCGGCGATGCCACCATGCTGGTGCATCACGGCCTGCGCGCCGAGCAGGGCGACACCGCGTTCCTCGACAAGCCGGAGGCGGAAGAAGAGGAAGTGTTCTTCGCGCTCATCAAGCGGCTGTTGAAGGAAAAGCCGAAAGGCTGGTTCGCCGAGCTGGCGAAGAACATCAAGGGCGTGTCGGAGGAGACCACCACCGGCGTGCACCGTCTCTACAAGCTCGCGGAAGCGGGCAAGCTGTTGTTCCCCGCCTTCAACGTCAACGACAGCGTGACCAAGTCGAAGTTCGACAATCTCTACGGCTGCCG
>JBEBWH010000215.1:0-5707 GCA_040392305.1 Bradyrhizobium sp.
GCGTTACGGCCGACGATCGCCTTGTTGTACTGCACCGGGAACGAGGTCGCCGCCGACACCACCTTGGAGGCGTGGGTCAGCATCGTGGTATCGATCTTGTTCCAGTAGGGGAATTTGTCCTGCCGGACGTTGATCGCCATGACGATCTCTTCCAGCGCCGCGTTGCCCGCCCGCTCGCCGATGCCGTTGATGGTGCATTCGACCTGCCGCGCGCCGCCCTGGATGCCCGCCAGCGAGTTCGCCACCGCCATGCCGAGGTCGTTGTGGCAATGCACCGAGAACACCGCCTTGTCGGAATTCGGCACGCGCTCGATCAGCGTGCGCATGAAATGGGTGTATTCCTCCGGAATGGTGTAGCCGACGGTGTCGGGAATATTCACCGTGGTCGCGCCGGCCTTGATCACGGCCTCGACGATGCGGCACAGAAAATCCATCTCGCTGCGGGTGCCGTCCTCGGCCGACCACTCGACATCGTCGATATGATTGCGCGCGCGGCTCACGCTGGCGACCGAGGTTTCGATCACCTGCTCCGGGGTCATGTTGAGCTTGACCTTCATGTGCAGCGGCGACGTCGCGATGACGGTGTGGACGCGACCACGGCGGGCGTGTTTCACCGCCTCGGCGCAGCGATCGATATCTTTCGGATGCGCGCGCGACAGACCGGCGATTACGGCGTTCTTGGATCGCTTTGCGATTTCCCGCACCGCCTCGAAATCGCCTTCCGACGAAATCGGAAAACCGGCCTCGATCACATCGACACCCATATTGTCGAGGATGTCCGCGACGTGCAGCTTTTCCTCGAACGTCATGGTGGCGCCGGGGCACTGCTCGCCGTCGCGCAGCGTGGTGTCGAAAATGATGACGCGGTCCTTGTCGGACTTTTGCGGAGTGGTCATGAATAGGGTCCTTTGGTCATGCGCACCCGCCTGACGGGCGCTCTTGGGTTCCGGTTCGAAAGCGATCCCCTGAGTGCCCAGGCGCAACGGCCCAGACGGCGCTCAGGGGCGCATAAGAAGCAGGAGCCCGCTCAGGAGGGCCGGCAGCAGCGCGGAGGCCGACCGAAAGGCCGCCCCATCCATCACGCGCATATTGCTGCGAACTGCCATAGCCAAATCCCTGAATGCCGCATCTTCGCAGCCAACCGTTGACGGTCGGTTGAGAAAGCCGCGGAAGCAGTTCTTTCTAAACGACATCCGCCCCACCCTGCAACGTCAAAAAGAGACAGCAATCCTGTCCCTTATCGCCCCCTGCCGAAGGCTGCGTCTACGATTTGGCCGTTTTGGGCAGCGCGACCACGGCGGGAGACGGCGCGGCCTGTCGGGTTTCCTGGGGCTTGGGAGCTGGCTCCTGCGCCTTCGCCGCTGGTGGTGCGACCTTCGCCGCACCGTTGCCCTCGTGCTCCAGCGCATCGCGCACGCGGGCGAACTGCCGCAGCGAGGCCTTGTCGACCTTGGGAAACTTCAGCCGCAGGCTCTCCAGCGTGTTCACGATGGTCGAGCCGATCACCACCCGGCCGAACCATTTGTAATCCGCCGGCACGACATACCACGGCGCGATCGCGGTCGCGGTGTGGCGGATCATGTCCTCATAGGCATTCTGATAGTCGTTCCAGCGCTTGCGCTCCTCGACATCGGCCATCGAGAATTTCCAGTTCTTCGACGGCTCGTCGAGACGCTCCAGAAAACGCTGGCGCTGCTCCTCCTTCGACACATGCAGAAAGAACTTCAGGATGACGGTGCCATTGCGGGCGAGATAGCGCTCAAACGCCGTGATATCCTCGAACCGCTCGCGCCATAGGTTCTTCGTCACCAGTCTTCGCGGCAGCCGCTGCTTGGCGAGAATTTCAGGATGCACCCGCACGACGAGGCATTCCTCGTAATAGGACCGATTGAAGATGCCGATGCGGCCGCGCTCGGGCAGGCACAGCGAGGTCCGCCACATGAAGTCGTGATCGAGTTCCTGCGGCGACGGCGCCTTGAAGGAATAAACCTGGCAGCCCTGCGGATTGACGCCGGACATCACATGCTCGATGGCGCTGTCCTTGCCGGCCGCGTCCATGCCCTGAAAGATCAAGAGCAGCGACCAGCGATCCTGCGCATAGAGTTTCTCCTGCAGATCACGCAGCCGCTCGCGATTGGCGGCGATGATCTTGTGCGCGGCGTCCTTATTCAGGCCGCCTTTCGCGTCGGTGGCATGAGTGGCGAGATCGAAACGCGCCGACCCGTCGATGCAAAACGGCTCGATATAGGATGCCAGCGCTGCGCCTGTGCCATTTTTCTTCCGGGCCATGCTCGTCATCATCCTTTGGTTCGCCATGCGAACGGTCGCGCGTGCCCTGCCCTGCAGGCAGCCTAGCCTGCGCCCGCGCCTCACACCAGCCTCACGTCCTTTGTCGCGCCTCCTGCAATGTGATACCTGCTCAAGGCAGCATGAGCGTGAAGCCCCCAGCGATCTCCCTGCAACACGTGGTCAGGACGTTCGGCCACGTTACCGCGCTGAGCGATATCTCGCTCGACATCGCCGATGGCGAGTTCATCGCCATTGTCGGCGCGTCGGGCTCTGGCAAGACGACGCTGCTGCGGCTCGTCAACCGGCTGATCGCTCCGGACGCCGGTCGCACCCTCGTCGATGGCGACGATATCGCGGCAACCGACGCGGTCGCGTTGCGCCGCCGTATCGGCATGGTGTTTCAGAACGGCGCCTTGTTCCCGCATATGAGCGTGGCCGACAATATCGGCATCACGCTACGCCTGACCGGCAAGGAAACCGCGACCATCGCCGAACGCGTCAGCGAGATGATGGCGCTGGTGCAGCTCGATGCCGCGCTCGGCCGCCGCCTGCCGCACGAACTCTCCGGCGGCCAGCAGCAGCGCGTCGGCGTCGCAAGGGCGCTGGCGGCGCGGCCGCGCATCGTGCTGATGGACGAGCCGTTCGGCGCGCTCGATCCGCTGACGCGCGACACGCTGAGCGAGGACTATCGCACGCTGCATGCCCGCCTCGGCGTCACCACGATGATGGTCACTCACGACATCACCGAGGCGCTGCTGGTGGCCGACCGCATCGCCGTGATGCGCGACGGCCGGCTGATCGCAATAGACGAGCCGGCGCGGATTTCGCAGAGCGGCGACGCCTATGTCCGCGACCTTTTGCGCGCGCCCCGGCGGCAGTCGGAGCGGCTGCGGCAGTTGCTCGCGCAGGCCGATTCCCATGGCTGATCCGTTCGATCCACGCTGGGCGGATGCGCTGGCGCGGCTGCCGGACTATCTCGGCGCGCATATCCGCGTCAGCGTCACGGCGCTGGCGCTCGGGCTCGCGGTCAGCCTGCCGCTGGCGCTGATCGCGCGCCATCGGCCCAAACTGCGCGGCGTGCTGCTCGGCGTCGCCAGCATCGCGCAGACCGTGCCGGGCCTTGCGCTGCTCGCGCTGTTCTATCCGCTGCTGCTGGCGCTCGCCTCGCTGTCGGCGGCGTGGTTCGGCGTCAGCTTCTCGGCCTTCGGGTTTCTGCCTTCGGTTCTGGCGCTCGCTCTCTATGCGATGCTGCCGGTGCTGCGCAACACCATCACCGCCCTGCAAGGCATCGACCCGGCGCTGACGGAAGCCGCGCAGGGCGTCGGCATGACACCGCGCCAGTCACTGACGATGGTCGAGCTGCCGCTGGCCGCGCCGATCATCATGGCCGGCATCCGCACCGCCGCGGTGTGGGTGATCGGCACCGCGACGCTGTCCACGCCGATCGGCCAGACCAGCCTCGGCAATTACATCTTCGCCGGGCTGCAGACACAGAACTGGGTGTTCGTGCTGTTCGGCTGCGCCGCCGCCGCCGCGCTCGCGCTGACGGTCGACGGTCTGCTGGCGTTGATGGAGAGCGGCCTGCGGCAGCGTCCCGGCCATCGGCGCCGCCTGCGCATCGCATCGGGCGTCGCGGGGCTGATCGCGCTGCTGCTTGCGGCGTTTTTTCCAGCGCAAGCGGGACCGCAAGCGAAACCCTATGTGGTCGGCGCGAAGACCTTCACCGAGCAATACATCCTGTCCGAACTCATCGTGCAGCGGCTGCGCGAGGCGGGTCTCCCAGCCACGACGCGTGAGGGGCTTGGCTCCAGCGTCATCTTCGACGCGTTGCGCGCGGGCGACATCGACGTCTATGTCGATTACTCCGGCACGCTGTGGGCCAACCAGTTTCATCGCGCTGACATTAAACCGCGCCGCGCATTGCTGTCGGAACTGAAGGGAATGCTTGCGAGCGAAAAGGTGACGCTGCTCGGCGAGCTTGGGTTCGAGAACGCCTACGCGCTGGTGATGCCGCGCCCGCGCGCCGAAGCGCTGCACATCCGCTCGATCGCCGATCTCGCCGCCCGCGCGCCGGAACTGTCGATCGCCGGCGACTATGAATTCTTCTCGCGCCCCGAATGGGCGGCGCTGGCGAAAGCCTATGATCTGCGCTTCCGCGCCCAGCGCCAGATGCAGCCGGATTTCATGTATGCGGCCGTGGCGGCGGGCGAGGTCGATATCATCGCCGGCTATACCAGCGACGGCCTGATCGCGAAATACAATCTGGTCGTGCTCGACGATCCGAAAACAGCCATCCCGCCTTACGACGCGGTGCTGCTGATCTCGCCGTCGCGCGCCGACGATGCGCGCTTGCGCGAGGCGCTGCGGCCGCTGCTCGGCGAGATCAGTATCGACGCGATGCGCGCGGCCAATCTGCGTGCCGCGAACGGCGGCGAAGCCGGAGCGGTCGCCGATGTCGCGCGCGCATTATGGGAGACAATCCGCCGCTAGAGCATTTTCGAGCGAAGTGGAAACCGGTTCGCGTGAAGAAAACGCGTCTGGCAAATCTTTCATCAGAAGCGGGGCTCCAGATCCGACGGCAAGTCAGAGCGCGCCCTCGGCCAGTTCCGTCGCCCGCCGCCGCGTCATGGCGCGGACGCAGTTCGCTGCCTCGATCCTGGCAATGGTGCCCTCGCCCAGCGCGTAATAGCGACAATTGGCGTTGCGATATTGAACCCATAGCCGCTGCGCGGCGCGAAGCCGCTCGCGCTGCGACGCCGACTGGCGCTTCATCGCCGCCTGATAGGCTGCGTTGAGCTTCTTGTCCCAGTTCTGTGCGTCGGCGTTGATGCAGTCCACGATCTCAAGCGTCGAGCCGCCGCACTTCTCATCGGCAACCGCAAGAGCCGGACCCAGCGAGACGAGCAAGGCCAAGCACGCCAGACAACCCCCAAACCGCAGCATTGTTGTCCTCCCGCAATGGTCGCCGGAGCGGACCAGCTGACGTATTCATCGGCGATCTAAGCGCACTTTTTCACCCGTTCAAATGAAAAAAGGTCCGCACCGAGGTACGGACCTTTGATCCTGCGTTCGCCGGACAACGCGCTTCCGGCGAAAACTCGGGCAGAGAGCCTCAGTTCTTGCTCTTGTCGACCAGCGCGCCCTTCTTGATCCACGGCATCATGTCGCGCAGCTTCTCGCCCACTTCCTCGATCGGATGCTGGGCGAGCTTGGCGCGGGTCGCCTTGAACGAGGTCTGGTTGACCTTGTTCTCCAGCATCCAGTTGCGGGTGAAGATGCCGTTCTGGATGTCGGCCAGGACGCGCTTCATCTCGGCCTTGGTCTCGGCGTTGACGATGCGCGGGCCGGTGACGTACTCGCCATACTCAGCGGTGTTGGAGATCGAGTAGTTCATGTTGGCGATGCCGCCTTCGTAGAT
>JBEBWH010000216.1:0-5688 GCA_040392305.1 Bradyrhizobium sp.
CACGATCTCATCGACGTCGGTGGCGGCAATGCCGGCGTCGGCCAGCGCCTCGCCAGCCACCTTCACCACCAGGCTCTCGACCGTCTCGGTGTCGAACTTGCCGAAGGGCGTGTGCGCCCATCCCACGATGCTGGCTGTCATGACTGATGCTCCTCACGATTTTTCGGCCTGCCTCGCGACGACCGCTGGCTTTGTTGCCATTGGTTTGGGGCAAGTTTTGCCGCAGTGCAAGAGGATTTACGGCGGGGCTTGCAAGGCGGGACGGCATGGCTGGCTGGGTGCCACCAGTTCGAATCCTGTCCATCATCCTTGTCATTGCCGGGCTTGTCCCGGACGCAGCGCAACACGACGTGGTGCGCTGCTGATCCGGGACCATCGCGAACCGCTACGCCGTGGCGATCCCGGCTCTGCGACGCATCGCTGCGCGATGCTTGCGCTGCATCGCGTCCGGGATCCCAGTCGCGCTGAAAAACCCGGCTTTTACGCCACGAAAGTTCCGCCCAGTTCGTCGTCGATATGGATGCGGATGATATCGTCGAAGGTCTTTTCCACGGTTGTGAAACCGAGCTCGCGGGCGCGCGTCGCCGCGAAGTTGCGCGGCCAGCCATCGACGATGCCGACGATGAACGGATCGGGCTCGCGGCGGATGCGCGCCACGACCTTCTCGCCCGCCACGCGCCGCAAGGCGGCGATCTGCTCGCCGACGGTGGCGGAGAGCCCGGGCATGGTGAGGTTGCGGCGCGGGCCGACGCGGGCAAGGTCCATCGTTCCGGCATGGATGAGGAAACCGACCGCCGAGCGCGGCGAGGCATGCCAGTGGCGCACCTCCTCGGACACCGGCAGCACCGCGTCCTTGCCCGCCAGCGGCTCCCGCAAGATGTTGGAGAAGAAGCCGGAGGCCGCCTTGTTGGGCGCGCCGGGGCGGATGCAGATGGTCGGCAGCCGGATGCCGATGCCGTCGAGGAAGCCGCGCCGCGAATAGTCGGCCAGCAGCAACTCGCCGATCGCCTTCTGCGTGCCGTAGCTCAACAGCGGCGTATGGAAGAACTCGTCCCCGATGGCGTCGGGGAACGGCGCGCCGAACACCGCGATCGACGAGGTGAACACGACGCGCGGCCTGTAGCCGTCGCCGACCGCGCGGATGGCCTCAAGCAGCATGCGCGTGCCGTCGAGATTGATGCGGTAGCCCTTGTCGAAATCGAGTTCCGCCTCGCCCGACACGATGGCGGCGAGATGGAAGATGACGTCCGGCCGCCCGGCCATCAGCTTGTCCGCAAAACCCGGCACGGCGAAATCGCCCGCGACCGTCTCGACCGGAAAGCCTGCATTGTCCGGCGCGCGCGGCGCGACGACATCCTGCAAGGTCATTTTGGCGATGGCGGCGTCGCCCAGCCGTCCGTCGCGGGCAAGCCGCTCCACCAGTTTGCGCCCGATCATGCCTGCCGCGCCGAGAACGAGAATATGCAAGGGATGCTCCTCCATAAATGCTGTCCTGTCGCGGACGCGATGCAGCGCCATGGCGCGCCGACGTTTCCTCGCCTGTCAACGCGCGCTCGACGTGCCATTGCGATGCGTCGCAGCGTTGAGACCGCTCCAGACCGCAACGGTCCCGGTTCAGCAGCGCAGCACTGCGTGCCGCGCCGCGCCCGGGACACGCGCCACAAGCTATTCCTTCACCGCGCCGGTCATCGCCGAAACATAGTGCTCGACGAAGAAGGCGTACAGCACCACCAGCGGCAGCGAGCCGACCAGCGCGCCCGCCATCAGCGAGCCCCATTTGTAGATGTCGCCATCGACGAACTCGTTGACGATCGCCACCGGCACCGTCTTGTTCGGCGTCGATTGCAGGAAGGTCAGCGCGTAGATGAACTCGTTCCAGCACAGCGTGAAGCAGAAGATGAAGGCCGAGATCAGGCCGGGGACTGAGAGCGGAATCACGATCCGGGTCAAGATCTGCCAGCGCGAGGCGCCGTCGATCAGCGCGCATTCCTCAAGCTCGAACGGGATGGTGCGGAAATAGCCCATCAGGAGCCAGGTCGAGAACGGGATCAGCAGCGTCGGATAGACCAGGATCAGCGACAGCGGCGAGTCGAACAGCCCATAGGCCTGGATCACCGAGGCGAGCGGGATGAACAGGATCGCCGGCGGCACCAGATAGGCGAGGAAGATCGCCGCGCCGACGGCGTCCGAGCCCTTGAAGCGCAGCCGCGCGATGGCATAGGCCGCCAGCACGCTGGCGAGGATCGACAGGAACGTCGCACCGGCCGCGACATACATGGTATTCCACAGCCAGCGCGGATACTGGGTCTCCAGCAGCAGTTTGGTGATGTGCTTGAAGGTCGGGCCGACAACCCAGAACGGGTTGTAGGTCTCCATGTCGATCAGCTGCTCGTCGGGTTTGATCGAGGTGATCGCCATCCAGTAGAACGGGAACAGCAGGATGACGACGATAACGAACAACGGCAGGTAGAGCGTCACCAGCCGGCGCGGCAGGCTTTCGAGATAGCTCATGCCCTCGGTGTCGTCGTTCCTGGCGAGCGCCGCCGCGGAAGCCTTCTGCATCAGGCGATCAGTCATTGTCGTTCCCCTGCTGCCACTTGCGCCGCTGCATGCCGAACCACGAAATCGCGATCGCCGCGAGCAGGAACGGGATCATCGCGGTGGCGATCGCCGCACCCTCCCCCAATCGTCCCGACAGGATGCCGCGCTGATAGCTCAAGGTCGCCATCAGATGCGTGGCGTTGACGGGGCCGCCGCGGGTCAATGCCCAGATCAGCTGGAAGTCGGTGAAGGTGAACAGCACCGAGAACGTCATCACCACGGCGATGATCGGCGTCAGCAGCGGATAGGTGACGTAGCGGAAGCGTTGCCAGCTCGTCGCGCCGTCCAGCGTCGCCGCCTCGTAGAGCGACGGCGACACCGTCTGCAGGCCGGCAAGCAGCGTGATGGCGACGAACGGAACGCCGCGCCAGATATTGGCGAAGATCACGCTGGCGCGCGCCCAGTTGGTGTCGCCGAGGAAATCGATATTGTGATTGATCAGGCCCAGTTTGATCAGCGACCACGAGATGATCGAGAACTGGGTGTCGTAGATCCACCAGAACGCGATCGCGGACAGCACGGTCGGCACGATGAAGGGCAGCAGCACCACCGCGCGGATCATCGCCTTGAACGGCATGTGGCGGTTGAGCAGCAGCGCGAGATAGAGGCCGATCGCGAATTTGAACACGCTGGCGACGATCGTGTAGAGCAGCGTATTGAACACCGACAGCCAGAACACGGCGTCGTCCCACAGCCACTCGTAGTTCTCCAGCCCGATGAACAGGCCCGGCCGGCCGATACGCTCGTCGGTGAAACTCATCCAGATGCCGAGTCCGAGCGGATAGGCCAGGAACAACAAGAGGAACGCCGCGGTCGGCAGCATGAACCACAAGGCCTGCCAGTTGCGGTTGGCGCGCAGCTGCTGCCAGCGCGCCGCAAGCGAGGTGTCCTCGATCGGCGTCCGCAACGATGTCTGAACCGTGGTGCTCATCGCTCAGCGACCTCGGCCGCGCGGCGGCCGTTCCCTGTTGGCGTCGGGGGCGCGCCCCGCAGGCCGCGCCGACATCATTTCGTCTGGCGGTCCAACCCGGCACGCGCATCCCGCTTCAGCGGGCGCTCGTTGCCGGAACCAAATGACCGCCGGCATCAGACAAATTCGACAGTGCGTCGAATTCGACGTCCGCACCGCCACCCGCAACTTAGCGGGCGGCCAGTGCCGGACGCATTCCGCTAGCGATAGATCCGCTTGGCCTGGCGCTCGGCCGACGCCATCGCGCCTTTCAGATCTTCGCGGCCGGTACAATAGTTGGCGTACATATCGACCACGATGAAGTCGGCGATCGCCGCCGCCGCCGCCTCGTTGAGTTGGCCGATGCCGGCCGGCGTCAACGCATTCTTGGCGACGTCGCGATAAAGCAGGTTCTTCGGGTCCGACGTCCAGATCGGATTGGCGTCGTAAGCCTTGAGGAACGGCGACAGGTAGCCCTGCGCCGCCTCAACCCACGGATTGAACTGATCGGCTTCCAGCATGAAGGCGGTCAGCGCCTTGCAGGCGTTCGGGAACTTGCTGAAGGTGAAGATCAGCATCGGGAACGCCAGATGCATCTCGCGCAACTTGCCGTCCACGCCGACCGGAAGGTTGGCGTGGAAGGTGTCCTTGGCCATCTCCGGATTTTCCTTTTTGGCCGTGACATAAACCGAGATGCCGTTCACCGTGAGATAGAGCTGGCCGGCGATATAGGCCTTGTTGTTGTGGCTGTCGTTCCACGAGGCCGTGCCGGGAATGAAATTGTCGTACAGACCCTTGACATACTCCAGCGACTTCGCGGTCTCCGGCGAGTTGATGATCACCTTGTTGTTCTTGTCGATCAGATAGCCGCCATGCGCCCACAGCGCCCAGTGCAGCCAGGTGTTGGCGTCGCCGGAGGCGTGCCCGAGCGCCATGCCCGCCGGCGTGCCGTTCTTGTGCATACCCTTGACCAGCTCGGAGAAGCCAGCAAGGTCTTTCGGAAACTCCTTGAAGCCGGCCTTCTCGATCGCGCTCTTGCGATAGGCGACGAGACCGCCGGTGGTGGCGATCGGAATGCCGATCCACTTGTCGCCGAGCTTGCCGTAGGCTTCCGCCGATGGCGCCCAGCCGCCGTATTTGTCGCCGAGATACTTGGCGACATCGGAGACATCGACGCATTTGCTCGAAAACAGGAAGGGCAGCGAGTACAGGCCCCAGACCATGTCGAGCCCCTGCCCGGTATTGGCGGCCACCGAGGCCTTGGGCTGGATGTCGTCATAGGATTCGTTGGAGACGGAGACCTGAACGCCGGTCGCCTTCTGGAACGCATCGATCATCTTCATGAAGGCGACGTCCTCGGCCTCCACGAAGCGCTTCCAGCGCAACAGGTTGATCTTGGCGCCGGCCTCCGGCTTCCATTGCGAGGATTGCGCCCAGGCCTTGGCGAAGCCAAGCAGCTGGTCCGCCGACATCGTCGAAACCGCGGCGGCGGCCGCCGCGCCACCTTTGAGCAGAGAGCGTCGATCTGGTGTGAACGTCGTCATGTGTGGTTTTCTCCCGATGATATTATTTTGATTTTATCAAGCCTCGATCGCACCAAGGAGGCAGACGTCATACGCGGGCGCCGGTCTCCTTGTCGAACAGATGCGCCGTCGCAGGGCGCGGACGCAGATGGATGAGATCGCCCGCCTGCAACGGATGGCGATCGCGGAACACGGCGATGACGTCGTGCTGGCCGACCCGGGCGATCACCTGCGTTTCCGAACCGGTCGGCTCCACCACCACCACCTCGGCGGCGATGCCGTCGTCGGCCAGTTCGAAATGCTCCGGCCGCACGCCATAGACGATCGGCTTGCCCTCCGACGCATCGGGCGCGGTGGCCAGCGGCAGCTGCGCACCGGTGTCGGTCTCGACGTAAGGCTGGCCGTTGGCGCGAAGCCGGCCCTCGATGAAGTTCATCGCCGGCGAGCCGATGAAGCCCGCCACGAAACGGTTGGCCGGATAGTCGTAGAGTTCGAGCGGCGAGCCGATCTGCTCGACGATGCCGTCATGCATCACCACGATCTTGTCGGCCATGGTCATGGCCTCGATCTGGTCGTGCGTGACATAGACCGTGGTGGTCTTGAGCCGCTGATGCA
>JBEBWH010000217.1:0-5643 GCA_040392305.1 Bradyrhizobium sp.
CATGGCGGTGCGGGGTTCTCGGATGTCGCTGCTGCTTATCCGACTCGCGCCCGCTTTTGGCAAATTTCGGCCGGGACCGCTCTTGTCCCGGACGCGATGCGGCCTGCAACGCCGCGACGCAGAGCCGGGACCGTTCCGGAGGCGGCATTCGCTTCGATCCCGGCGCAGCGATGCACCACGCCGTGCTGCATCGCATCCCGGGATAAAGGGGTTGCTAATGCGGCGCGCCTACGCCTCCGCGTAGCGCGCTTACGCTCCCGCCTGCGCGTAGCGCGCCTCGCCCATTGCGGGCGGCGGAATCGGCAGGCCGTTGTCGGCATATTCGTTGAGCTTGTTGCGCAGCGTGCGGATCGAGATGCCCAGGATATTGGCCGCGTGGGTGCGGTTGCCGAGGCAGTGCTTGAGCGTTTCGAGGATGAGGTCGCGCTCCACCTCCGCCACGGTGTGGCCGACCAGCGCGCGCGTCACCTGTTCGGCGGCGGCCGTGGCGTGGGCCACCGCGGGCGGCGTCTTCGCGGTGTCGAGCCGGTCGCCGTCCGGGGTGACGATGGCGTCCGCGCCGATCTCGTCGCCCGAGGCGATCAGCACCGCGCGATGCAGCGTGTTCTCCAGTTCGCGCACGTTGCCCTGCCAGCGATTGGCGAGCAGCGTCTTGCGCGCCTCCGCCGACAGCGGCCGCGGCGGCACGTTGTTGGCGGCGGCGTATTTCTTCACGAAGTGCTGCGCCAGTTCGAGAATGTCGGCGGGCCGCTCGCGC
This sequence comes from Bradyrhizobium sp., assembly GCA_040392305.1. GTDB lineage: Bacteria > Pseudomonadota > Alphaproteobacteria > Rhizobiales > Xanthobacteraceae > PRO6. Next base: position 758 of record JBEBWH010000217.1, read on the forward strand.
AATGCCGGAATCTTGAGGTTCACCACGTTGAGGCGGAACAGCAGGTCCTCGCGGAAGGTGCCGGCGCGCACGGCCTCCGCGAGGTTGCGGTTGGAGGTGGCGATGATGCGGATATCGACGGCGACCGGTTTTCCGCCGCCGACGCGGTCGATGACGCGCTCCTGAATGGCGCGCAACAGTTTCGACTGCAGCCGCACGTCCATCTCGGAAATCTCGTCGAGCAGCAGCGTGCCGCCATTGGCCTCCTCGAACTTGCCGATGCGCCGCGCCACCGCGCCGGTGAAGGCGCCTTTTTCGTGGCCGAACAGTTCGGACTCCAGAAGATGCTCGGGGATCGCGGCGCAGTTGATCGAGATGAACGGCTTTCTGGCGCGGCGCGAGCGGGCGTGGACGTAGCGCGCCAGCACCTCCTTGCCGGTGCCGGATTCGCCGGTGACGAGCACCGAGGCGTCCGAGCCCGCGATCTGTTCGGCGAGCCGCAGCACCTTGGCCATCGCCTCGTCGCGGTAGATCAGTTCGCGCGTGTCGTCGGCGACGGCGGCGAGCACGGCGGCGATCAGCTCCGGGTCCGGCGGCAGCGGGATGTATTCCTTGGCGCCGGCGCGGATCGCGGCGACGGCCGCCGGGGCATCGCAATTGATGCCGCAGGCGACGATCGGCACATGGATGTGCTCGGCCTCCAGCCGCAGCACGATGTCGCGGATGTCGAGGCTGACATCGACCAGCAGCAGGTCGGCGCCCTTGCCGCCGCGCAGCACCGCCATCGCCTGTTCGCTGTCGGTGGCGTGCGTCACCGAGGCGCCGTTGTCCATGGCGATGCGGGTCGCGGTGGTCAGTTGCCCCTTGAGGGTGCCAACGATGAGAAGCCGCATGGTTCGCTCCTTGTCAGTGTCAGTTCAGTCGCGGCAGCGCGCGCCTGGTGCGTTATCGGTCCGCCTTGATGATCTCGGTCATGGTGACGCCGAGCTTGTCCTCGACCAGCACCACTTCGCCGCGCGCGACGAGACGGTTGTTGACATAGATGTCGATCGCCTCGCCGACGCGGCGGTCGAGTTCGAGCACGCTGCCGGGGCCGAGCTTCAATAGCTCCGCGACATCCATCCGCGAGCGGCCGAGCACGGCGGAAATCTGCACCGGCACGTCGAACACCGCTTCGAGGTCGGAGGCGACGCGCGACGTCGCCTCGTCGTCGCCGTTGAACGCGGTGTCGGCGAGCGGCGGCGCATCGGCGGCGTTGAGGTCGGGCAGGGGAACGGGGGTATCCTGCGGAGGGCTCATGGCATGCGTCCTTGGTCGGAAGAGGTTGCGGCGGCGTTGCCGCGCGTGGCGAGATAGCGCCGCACCAGCTCGGTCACCTTGGCGTCGATCGCGGCCTGCGTGCGTTCCACGCCGCCGTCGGCCCATTCGATTCGGCAGTCGCCGAGCGCGATGTCCGGCTCGGCGAGCAGGATGAGACGGCCGGCGAAGCCGCTCTGCGCGGCGAGGCGCTCGATCTGCGGGCGCGCGCCTTCGTACAAGGCCTCGTTGATGCGCACCACGATGTGCGGCACGGCGACGAGATGGCGGAAGCAGTCCTGCAGCAGCGCCATGGTCTCGGCCAGCGGTTCGGCGGCGATCAGTTCGGCCGAGAGTTTGCGCGCGGCGGCGAGCGCGACGTCCACCGCCTCGTTCTCGATGCGCGCGGCGGCGGCCGGCAGCGTGCCGGCGACGGTGCCAAGCGATGCCGCGATCGCCTCCAGCGCCGCCATCGCGCGGCGTGCAGTTTCCGCCTCCGCTTCCTGCCGTCCGGCGGCGAAGCCGCGCTGATAGCCGCGGGTTTCGGCCTCGCCGGTGCGCTGCGCCACTTCCGCTTCGCTGGGGCCGCGCGGGCGGCCGCCGTTCGGCGCGGAGAAGTCGGTGTCGAACATGAACTTCGCCGGGCGCGCCATCAATAGACCAGCTCCTCGTCGGCGCGGTTCTTGGTCAGCATGATTTCGCCCTTGGCGGCGAGGTCCTTGGCGAGATTGACCATCAGCACCTGCGCCTCGTCGACGTCGCGCAGCCGCACCGGCCCCATCGCGTCCATGTCGTCGGTCAGCATCTTGCCGGCGCGGGTGGACATGTTCTTCATGAAGAATGCGCGCACCTCCTCGTTGGCGCCCTTCAGCGCGATCGCGAGCTTGTCCTTGTTGATGTTGCGCATCAGGGTCTGCATCGAGGCGGTGTCGAGCTTGATCAGGTCGTCGAAGGTGAACATCAGCGCCTTGATGCGCTCGGCCGCGTCGCGATTGTCGTCCTCCAGCGCGGTGAGGAAGCGGGTTTCGGTCTGGCGGTCGAAATTGTTGAAGATCTCCGCCATCACCTCGTGGGAATCGCGGCGGCGGGTCTGCGACAGGTTGGACATGAACTCGGTGCGCAGCGTCTGCTCGACCCGCTCGATCACTTCCTTCTGCACCGGCTCCATGCGCAGCATGCGGTTGACGACGTCGAGCGCCATGTCCTCGGGCAGGATCGCCAGCACGCGGGCGGCATGCTCGGGCTTGAGCTTGGAGAGCACCACGGCGATGGTCTGGGGATATTCGTTCTTGAGGTAGCTTGCGAGGATTTCCTCGGAGACGTTGGAGAGCTTCTCCCACATGTTGCGGCCGGCGGGGCCGCGGATCTCATCCATGATGCCGTGCACGCGGTCGGCGGGCAGGTATTGCCGCAGCAGCCGCTCGGTGGCGTCGAAGGTGCCCATCAGCGCGCCGGAGGCCGACATCCGCGAGACGAATTCCAGCAGCAGGTCCTCGACCGTGTCGGCCTCGACGGTGCCGAGCGAGGACATCTCGATCGAGAGTTCGCGCAGCTCGTCGTCGTCGAGCAGCTCCCACACCTTGCCGCCATACTGTTCGCCGAGCGCCAGCATCAGGATCGCGGCGCGCTTCCTGCCCGGCAGCGGAGCCGTGGCGGCGCGGGCCGACTGGCGCGTCGCCAGCGTCGCCACGACATTGGCGATGTCGTCGGTGGAGGCGGCGATATCGGGGCTGGGAAGGGCTGCGGCCATGTCGGATCACGCGGGCTCGGCGAGCCATTGACGGATGATGGAAACAGTCTCGTGCGGATTGCGGTCGGCGAGTTCGCCGACGCGATGCACCGACTGCGCGTGCACCTGGCCCTGCACCTGGGCGACGTCGATCATGCTGGAGCCGAGCGGCGGCGAGGGGATCAGCGCGGTCGAGGGCGGCTCGGGCGCGGGCGGCGGCGCCGGGGCGGGCGCGGGCAGGCTCTCGCGCACCGGGTCCGGCGTGAAGGCGCGCTTCATCAGCGGCTTCACCACGGTGAACAGCACCACCAGCGCCAGCACGGCGATGACGGCGAGCTGGATCGCGCTCATGAGGTCGTCCTTGGTGAAGGACATGAGCCCGAGCATGGTGGCGGGCTCGGCCGCGGGCAGCGTGCTCGGGCCTTCGGCGAAGCGCAGGTTGACGACCTCGACATGGTCGCCGCGCTTCTCGTCGAAGCCGATCGCCGAGCGCACCAGCGCGCCGATGCGGTCGAGTTCTTCCTGGCTGCGCGGGGCGTAGACGAACTCGCCCTTGTCGTTCTTCGTATAGACGCCGTCCACCAGCACGGCGGCTGAGATGCGGTTGACGCGACCGGCTTCGGTCACTTCCGTCTTGGTGGTGCGCGAAATCTCGTAGTTGCTGGTTTCCTCGGTCTTCTTGCTGACGTCGCGCGGCGCGGCCGGGGCGGGCGGCTCCAGGCCCTGACGCTGATTGCCGGGCAGCTCGTTGTTGACCGTCACCTGATTGTCGCGGCTGTCGGCGGTGGAGGAGGTCTCCTCGCGCGACTGGGTCGAGCGCAGCACGCGGCCCTCGGGGTCGTAGCGGTCGGAGGTCTGCGTCACCTTGTTGAAGTCGAAATCGGCGGAGAGCTCGACGCGGGCGCGTCCGGACCCGACCACCTGCGAAAGGATGGCCTCGACCTGCCCGCGCAGCCGCCGCTCGAACGCGGCGCGGCGCTCGTCGGCGCTCGATCCCTCGCCGGCCTGATCGCCGGGCAGGCCGCTCGCCAGCAGCGCGCCGGTTTCATCGACGATGGAGACGCGCTGCGGCTTCAGCCCGTTGACCGCGGAGGCGACGAGATGGCGGATGGCGCGGACCTGCTGGGCTTCCAGCGCGCCGCGCACCCGCAGCACGATGGAGGCCGACGGTTCCGGCGTCTCGCGCGCGAACAGCGGCCGGTCGGGCAGCACCAGATGCACGCGCGCGGCCTGGATGCGGTCGATGGCGCGGATGGTGCGGGCCAGCTCGCCCTCCAGCGCCCGCAGCTTGTTGATGTTCTGCACGAAGCTGGTGGAGCCCAGCGTATCGGCCTTGTCGAAGATCTCGTAGCCGACGCCGCCGCCCTTGGGCAGGCCGCCCTCGGCGAGCTTCATGCGCAGCCGCGTCACCTTGTCCTTCGGCACCATGATGATGGCGCCCTCGTTGCGCAGCTCGAACGGGATCGCCTGCCGCTCCAGCTCCTTGATGATGCCGGAGGAGTCCTCGAACGAGAGATCGGTGAACAGCGTCGTCATCTGCGGCGCGGTGGCGCGCACGATGATGAAGGCGAAGAAGCCGATCAGCGCCGCCGCGACGCCCGCCATCGCGAGCATGCGCGAGGCGCCCAGCCCTTTCAGAAATCCGACGAGATCCCGCAACGCACCCGCGCCCCTTGTGAGCCCCCCGGGGCGGGAGGCCGCGCCGGGAATCGGCTTCTGGAACCGACCCGGCAAAATTTGCCCATGTTATGGTTTCCAACTGGTTAACGATGGTTAACGTGCGCCCCTGAGCGTGACTGAATTGCATCAGTGTGTGGGGAAGAACCAAAAAACCGGCCCTCTTGCGAAGGCCGGTTCGGGGGCATCCGAAACGTGCGACGGA
>JBEBWH010000218.1:0-5623 GCA_040392305.1 Bradyrhizobium sp.
AGAACTCGCATTGCAGCGGCACCAGGATCGCATCCGCCGCCGCCATCGCATTGACCGTCAAAAGATTGAGCGACGGCGGACAGTCGATCAGCACATAGCTGTAGTCGGACGGCACGCCGCCGGCATTGAGGCCGGCGATGGCTTCGCGCAGCCGATAGGCGCGGTCGCGCGCCTGGCCGAGTTCAAGCTCGAGGCCCGACAGGTCCATCGTCGAGGCGGCGATGGACAGCCGCGGCACCGCGGTCGCGACGATCGATTCGCGCAAGGCCGCCTCGCCGATCAGGACGTCATAGGTCGAGCAGTCTCGGCTGCGGCGGTCGATGCCGAGCCCGGTCGAGGCGTTGCCCTGCGGATCGAGATCGACGATCAGCACCCGCTCGCCGATGGCCGCAAGCGCCGTGCCGAGATTGATGGCCGTTGTGGTCTTGCCGACCCCGCCCTTCTGATTGGCGAGCGCGATGACGCGCGGCCGGGCCTGCGCGGCTCCGTTCACATCCTTGTGATCAAGATTGTCCATGACCGTCATGCGACCAGTCCCACCGCAATCGGCATCGGCTTCACGCCGGTGCCAGCCGCCTTTCGAGGCGGTCAACCATTACGATCCAGCCGTCTCCGCCGGACACGCTCCGGATCAAATTCGACTGAATATTCCAATATCTAGTAGCTTCGGTCAATTCAGACTCAACATCTTGACCTTTAAGGAACAGTCCCTTCGTTCCCGCGGTAAGCAAAGGCTCGGCCAACTCCAACAGATTATGTAGCGGCGCAACCGCGCGGGCCGTGACGCAATCGACCGGCGCCGAAACGCTATCCACATAATCCACGATATCCTCGGGATAAACCACCGCCGTGGCGGCGGTGACGCGGACAGCCTCGCGCAGAAAGGCTGCCTTCTTGCCGTTGCGCTCGACCAGATGCACGCTCGCGCCCGGCCGGTCCGCCAGTGCGCAGGCCAGCACAACGCCGGGGAATCCGCCGCCACTGCCGAAATCGACCCATCGCTTGGCATCCGGCGCCAGCGCCAGAAGCTGCAGGGAATCGGCGACATGGCGCGTCCAGATCTGAGGCAGGGTCGAAGGCGCGACCAGATTGGTCTTGGCCTGCCACAGCAGCAACAACTCGACATAGCGGTCGAGCCGGGCCTCCGTTTCACGTGAAACAGGACACAGCGACAGCGCTCTCGCCTTGTCGTCCGCAAGCGTAACTGGATCCGGCACAGACTTAACTTCTCAACTCTACAGCAGGGCGTGAAAATTCCCACCAGCGATATCCGACGCGAATCCGACCACTCCGGCTTCTTTAGCCTGAACCGACGCGGTTCGAAACGCCTATGGGCGGGCCGCGGCCGTTGGATTGCGCCCCTCGCGCTTCAAATAAGCGATCAGGATGCCGAGCGCGGCCGGCGTGATGCCATCGAGCCGCCCCGCCTGGCCGAGAGTCCGTGGCCGATGGGCCTCCAGCCGCTGCCGCGCCTCATTGGAAAGGCCGGGAACGTGCTGATAATCGATACCGTCCAGCCGCAACGCCTCATCCCGCCGGAACGCTTCGACATCGGCATTCTGGCGCTGGAGATAGACGTCGTATTTCGCATCGATCTCCAGATGCCCGGCAATCACGGGATCGATCCCGGCCATTTCAGGCCAGAGCCCGGCCACTTCCGCCCAGCCGATATCCGGATAGGCCAGCAATTCGAAGGCGCTGCGGCGCTGGCCATCCTGATTGAGCGCCAGCCCGTGCCGGGCGGCGGCGCTCGGCGTCACCGTTAGCGACTGTGCAAGCTGTTTCGCCGCCTGCAACGCCGCCATTTTCCCGCGATGGCGCGCGGCTCTCAATGACCCGACGCAACCTGCGGCAATGCCGCGATCCGTCAGGCGCTGGTCCGCATTATCGGCGCGCAAGGTCAGGCGGTATTCAGCGCGAGAGGTGAACATCCGGTAGGGCTCTGCGATGCCGCGACTGACCAGATCGTCAATCATCACGCCGATATAGCCGTCGGCCCGGTCCAGCACGATCGATTCGGCACCACCAGCGGTGCGAGCGGCGTTCAGCCCGGCGATCAGTCCCTGCCCGGCGGCCTCCTCATATCCGGTGGTGCCGTTGATCTGCCCGGCGAGGAACAATCCCGGCATGCGGCGGGTCTCCAGTGTCGGATAAAGCTCGCGCGGATCGACGTGGTCATATTCGATGGCATAGCCCGGCCGCAGCATCCGGACCTGTTCAAGCCCTGGAATTGTCGCGAGAATCGCCGCTTGCACCTGTTCCGGCAGCGACGTCGAAACGCCGTTCGGATAAACGGTCGGATCATCCAGTCCTTCCGGCTCGAGAAAGACGTGATGCCCCTCACGGTCGCCAAACCGCACGATCTTGTCCTCGATCGACGGGCAATATCGCGGGCCGCGACTGTGAATCTGGCCGGAATACATCGGCGAACGGTGCACATTGGCGCGGATCACCGCATGCGTGGCCGGCGTGGTGCGGGTAATGCCACACTGGATCTGCGGCACGGTGATGCGATCGGTCAGCACCGAAAACGGTTCCGGCGGATCGTCGCCCGGCTGCATCTCAACGGCCGCCCAGTCGATGGTGGCGCTGTCGAGGCGCGGCGGCGTGCCGGTCTTGAGGCGGCCCAATGAAAAGCCGATCCGCTCGAACGCCCCCGACAGGCCGAGCGACGGCGCCTCATCGAGACGACCGGCCGGCCAGGATTTTTTGCCGAGATGAATCAGGCCGCGCAGGAAGGTGCCGGTGGTGACGACCACCGCGGCCGCGGACAATTCTCGACCATCGGCCAAGCGGACACCACGAATGCGGCCGTCAGCAACCAGCAGATCGTCCGCCTCGCCCTCCAATACGGTGAGATTGGCAGTGTCGCGGATCGCGGCCTGCATCGCGGCGGCATAGAGCTTGCGATCGGCCTGGGCGCGGGGACCACGCACCGCCGGGCCCTTGCGCCGGTTAAGCATGCGGAACTGGATGCCGGACTGATCGATCACGCGACCCATCAGGCCGTCGAGCGCATCGACCTCACGCACCAGATGACCCTTGCCGAGCCCGCCGATGGCGGGATTGCACGACATCACGCCGATGGTGTCGAAGCGGTGGGTCAGTAGCACGGTGCGGGCGCCATAGCGCGCGGCTGCCGCGGCTGCCTCGCAGCCGGCATGGCCGCCCCCGATCACAATGACGTCGAAAGTCTTGAGCATGCGGGCTTTTACACCTCCGCGGCGAAGGCGGGAAGACGGGAATTTCAAGCGCCAATGTTTCACGTGAAACATTCAGGGAATCCAGGTGACTTGTTTCACGTGAAACAACCTCCGGCCCACTAACCCGCGTTTCACGTGAAACAGCTACTTCCCGATACAGAAGTCGCGAAAAATGACGTCCAGCACGTCCTCGACATCGACGCGCGCGGTGAGCCGCCCCAAATCCTGAGCCGCCACCCGCAGATGCTCGGCGATCAACTCGGCCTCGCTCTCCTCCCGCGCCGCCGCCAAAGCACGGCAAGCGCTCTCAAGCAGGCTGCGATGGCGGGCGCGCGTGACCAGCGCCGCCTCCCCGCCGAAATAAAATCGCGCGAATTCCACTAACGCCGCCAGCAAACTGGACATCCCGTCCCCGCGCGCCGCCGAGATCGGAAAGACGTCCTGCGCCAAGTCTCCCCACGTTAAGGTTTTATCAACCATAAGATCGATTTTTGTCGGAACGAGCCAGACGGGAACCGAAGCATCGATGCCGGCACCGTGATGGCGCTTGCGGGCGTCACTCAGCCAGAGCACCAGATCGGCGTCGGAGGCCCGCACCCGCGCCCGGCGCACTCCCTCCTGCTCGACCGGATCGTCCGTTTCGCGGATGCCGGCGGTGTCCAGCAGCGTCACCGGATAGCCGTCAAGATCGAGTCGCACCTCGATCACGTCGCGCGTGGTCCCAGCATAGGGCGAGACGATCGCCGCCTCGCGCCGGACCAGAGCGTTGAGCAGCGTCGATTTACCGGAATTGGGCGGACCGGCGATGGCGACGGTCAAGCCTTCGCGCAACCGCTCGCTGTGGGCCGAGGCCGCCAGCGCCGCGACGATCTCGTCATGCAGCACCGCCGCGCGCGCCAGCGCCGGCGCAATCAGTTCGTCCGGAACGTCGCCTTCGTCGGAAAAATCGATGCCCGCTTCGACGAGCGCCGACGCCTCGATGATCTGCCGCCGCCAGTCCTCGGCCTTGTGCCCCAGCAGTCCGCGCAGCTGCCGCAGCGCCAGACGCCGCTGCCGGTCGGTGTCGGCATGGATCAGATCATCGAGCCCTTCCGCCTCGGTCAGATCGAGCTTACCGCTTTCAAAGGCGCGCCGAGTGAATTCTCCCGGCTCGGCCGGGCGCAGGCCCTCGATGCCCGACAGCGCTGCAAGCACGGCCGCGACCACCGCGCGTCCGCCATGGACATGCAATTCCGCCATGTCTTCGCCGGTGACGCTCGCCGGGCCGGGAAACCACAACACCACCGCCTGATCAATCCCCTCGCCCGCCGCGTCCCGCAACAAGGCAAGTTTGGCGCGCCGGGGCTCCGGCACAGCGCCGCACAGCATTCGCAAGGCCTCGGCCGCCTGCGATCCCGAAACGCGGATGAGGGCGATGGCCGACGGTAACTGGCCGGACGATAAAGCGAAGATGGTTTGATCGCGTCGATGCATGGCCTATGTGTTTGTCATCAGCGCCTGCGGGAGGCAACCGCGCCACCCGCCGTGCTGCAACGCAATGCAAAATGGCAGGTCGGACCCATGGCGAATGCTGCAACGCACACAAACCGCCTCGCAACCGAAACCAGCCCCTATCTGCTGCAGCATCAGCACAATCCGGTCGACTGGTGGCCGTGGAGCCCGGCGGCGTTGGCGGAGGCCCAGCGCCTGAACCGCCCGATCCTGCTTTCGATCGGCTATGCCGCCTGTCATTGGTGCCACGTCATGGCCCATGAGAGCTTTGAGGACGAGGCGACCGCCGTCGAGATGAACCGGCTGTTCGTCAACATCAAGGTCGATCGTGAGGAGCGTCCGGACATCGATCAGATCTACATGAACGCCCTGCACCACCTCGGCGAACAGGGCGGCTGGCCGCTGACCATGTTCCTCACCCCCGACGGCGCGCCGTTTTGGGGCGGCACCTATTTTCCCAAGTCAGCGCAATATGGCCGCCCCGGCTTCGTCGATGTGCTGCAGCAGGTGGCGCGGGTGTTCCATGAGGCGCCCGACAAGATCAGCCAGAACCGCGAAGCGCTGGTGACGCGGCTGCGCCAGAGAACAAAGGCGCAAAGCCCCGCGAGCATCGATCTTGCGGATATGCACCGGGCGGCGGCGTCGATCGCCGGCGCGACCGATCCAGTCAATGGCGGCCTGCGCGGCGCGCCCAAATTCCCGCAATGCGCCATGCTGGAATTTCTGTGGCGGGCCGGCGCACGCAGCGGCGACGAGCGCTTTTTCATCACCACCAATCTGGCGCTGACCCGGATCAGCCAGGGCGGCATCTACGACCATCTCGGCGGCGGCTATGCGCGCTACTCGGTCGATGAAAAATGGCTGGTGCCGCATTTCGAGAAGATGCTTTACGACAATGCCCAACTTCTCGATCTGTTGGCGCTGGAGCA
>JBEBWH010000219.1:0-5614 GCA_040392305.1 Bradyrhizobium sp.
TGCGGTTGGCCCTCAATCACCAGTCCGCTAAACTTCTAGTGCGACCGGCGGCGACCTGGTTAACGTTGCGGTTGGCCCTCAATCACCAGTCCGCTAAACTGTTTTCGTCAATGACGAGCACGCTTGGGTCGTTGCGGTTGGCCCTCAATCACCAGTCCGCTAAACTGTATGTCGGATCAAGGCCCTGGAAACAGGGCCTTTTTCCTGCCCTGCGGAGAGGTTTTGACGCCGCCGAAAGATCAGAAAAGCGCGAACTGGCTCGGATTTTCTGAGCGCTGTTCGCGTTTTCGTCCCCGATAGGTCCGGATGTTCTCATACTGCTTATCGGTGATGGCGATGATATGGACCTTCCCAGACGCGGGCATGAATTGCTCGATCTTGCGCTCATAGGCTTCAGCCTGTTCCTTGCCCGCGCAGAAGCGCAGATAAACCGAAAACTGGGTCATCTCGAAGCCGAGATCAAGAAGCCTTAAACGGAAATTGCTAGCCGCCTTGCGCTCCTTCTTCGTGCCGACCGGTAGATCGAACAATACGACAAGCCACATAATCCGATACCCTGACAAAGCGGGCGGCGATCCGTGCGAGTGCCGGCTCATGGTCAAAAGCCGAGCGGCAAGCCCGGCTTGGGCAAAATCAGGCGATCCGTTTCACCGGCATAGGCCTTCGCCAGCGAAACGGCGAGGCGCTCGAGGCAGACCATCACCGGGCTGATCCCCTCGGCCGTCGGCAAATCGATGATCATGATCCGCGCCAGTGCGGCCTTGGCGTCGCCGGTCACGTCGGCAACACCCTCGGCCCTCAATCGATGGACCTCCCGGTCGACGGTCGGACGAAACGGCTCCATCAGATCGTCGACCAGCACGAGCGCATTGCCCCGATTGGAATGCATCAGGCCAAGACTGGGATGAAGACCTGCCGCCATGACGGCCCGCGCGGTCGCGGCGCGCAGCACCGCATATCCATAGTTCAGGAGAGCGTTAAGCCCGCCGCCGTCCTGATCCCGCCGGAAATCCGAGCCGAGCAGCAGCGGCCAGTAACGACGCGCCGCCTCCGCCTCGACATTGTCAGGATCGCCGGCGCGAACCTTGCGCGCAAGCAAGCGGAAGCCTCCGGCCTCCGCTCCAACCGCGGCGAGCGTCGCACCTTGCGCAAGGATCTTCGCCTGCACGATCTGACGCCAAAGCCGCTTCTTCAGCGGCGCCGAGGCGTTGGCCTGGTCGCTCATGCGTCCGGCCTGCGCGTGATGGCCATCGACCGGCCAGACAAGCGCTGCGGGGCGATGGTTCGGCGCGCAAAGAACGACCGGCACGCCACGCGTTGCCAGATTAACGAGCAGATTGTTGGAATAGGTCAGACCGTGCGCATTGGCGATCACCGTGGCGATGTCGTCGAGCGGCACCCGGCCGACCTCGACGCTCTTTTCCGACACGGTCATGAAGCCGCGATCGATCGCGAGATGCCGCCCGTCGCTTGCGACTTCCACTACGCGCCCGACCATCGTCGTTCGCCTCCTGCGGTGGCCTTAGCGTCCGCAGGATTATGACGTCGCAGCACATACACGCAACACGTGTATGGGGACAGGGTTAACCGGGCGAGATTCGCCAAACCCTGCCCTGCTCATCGACACGGACCGGCTCCGCCCCCAGTTTCCTGAGTGTGTTATATGATGCCATCAGCCAGCGGAATGGATCGATATCGTTATCCGTCGCATGGCGTTTGTCGAGATTTCCGGTTTCGTTATGGTCAGCAAGCTTGAAGCGACCCGCCGACGCATCGAGCCGGTGAACAACCATGATACGACTGCGGCCATCGTGGTCGAGGCGGATCAGGTCGCCTTTGTGAATCCGCATCACAAGCTTCGCATCGGGATGCGCAATGCGCCATTCCAGTTCGTGCGGCGTCCTCGCGCCGGCGTTCTGCTTGTTGGCGTCGAACCGGCGCACCGCTTCGCCGCTCCATTTTCCGTCAGCGGTCTCGAACACTTCGACGCAGAAATTCTCGCCGGCGCTATAGGCCTTATATGCTGTGCCGGTCCGTCGGTCCGCGACCGGAACGAGGTATTCGGATTTTTCCTTTTTCAGGATGCGGACATGACGCAGCCCGTGCTTGATCTGCGGATGACGGCCTGGCTCCGTGAGCTGTCGCAGCGCATCCGCCAGCGCGACGCCATTTTCCTTTACAGCATCGACGTGGTCGCGAACGATGGCGCGAAGACGCCTGTCGCGGATGCGATCGATCTCGTTCTCGTTGAGCGCCTCGACAGCCTTGCGATAGACCAGATTGGCGCCGTCCTTGTCCCGATCGTCGATCGCCTCCGGCTCCTTGAGAACACCGTAGGCGGTGTCTTCATGAAGCTTGCCTTCGACGCCATGATCCGGCTTGTGGGAGACGACCATCTTCTCCAGCGCGCCCTTGAGATCCTCGCGCATCGCCGCCCAGGGCGGGTCGATGACGAACCTGTCGCGCTCCTCGTCATAGGCGTTGGCCATCTTCCACAGCAGCGATCGATCGGTCAGCGCGACGACCAGACCGTCGATGGCGTGATGGCGATGATCGGCGCGATTCTTGATCCCGGAGAACTCCATATCGTCGGTCGAGGCAATGAATTCCGCGGTCTTGTCCTGGACACCGGGATAGTTGTGGTCCGGCAGCAATGCATTGAGGCCCCACTTGCCGCGCAGCATCGCGGTGAGGCGGCCCGGCACGACCCAGATCCGGTTCGGGTCCGCGATCGCTCCGAGATACTGCTTGGCGAGGCGCGCGAGCCAGCCGGTTTCGTTGAGCTGGCGCGCAAGAAATCCGCCACGCTTGTCGAACTCCTCGCGGGCGTTGGCGTCGAACCGCCAGCGCTTGTTGCGAGGCAGGCTGGCGGCGCGCATGGCGATGGCGTCCCAATCGTAACGATGCCCCTGCATCGACGGGCTCGATCCGAACGCCTCGAACGGCGTCATCTTGCGCTTGTGGCGGTTGGCATAGCGCAGGCAGACGACCTTGTTGGCCGCGCTGTCATCCAGCGTCATCGCGACGGGAAGGATGTGGTCGATATCGACCTCCTCCGACAGCAGCCGTTCGATGCTGATCTGCTCACCGGTGTAGACACATTTGCGGTCCAGCGGATCGGCCGCGAGTTCTTCCCATAGCCGCATTCTGAGCAGGTTGCCCGGACTGGCCGGGTGGCCCCGCTTGCCCAATTCGGCCGCGCGCGCCGCGTTCTTGTCCTGATTGCGCCGCTGCTCACGCTGCCAGTCCGCCTTCTGCTGCTCCGACAGTTTCAGCGCACGGGTGAATTCGATCGCGATTTCCGTTGGTGGTCCATAGCTGTCGATCAGTCCGTTGACGAGGCGGCGCAACTGACCGAGGCCGATATGCACGGTCGGATTGGGAAACTGGCCGTATCGCTTTTCCTTGCGGTCGCGCACATCGCCCGACCCGACGACGGCATCCGCAAGCCACTGGCCGTAATAGGGCAAGCGGTCCAGTTGCTCACCGGTCGGCAGTTTTGCGTGATCGTAACCGGCGCGTCGGGCGGCGATGTGATAGCCCGCGCCCGACAGGCCGTCGTCGTCAAGTTCGTTCTGCATGATCGGCAGGATGTTCCCGATCGCGCGCAGCCCGAGCCGACAATGTCCGACCGGCAGCGTGGTGTTCGCGACACGGGCGGCGGCGGCGCCATCCAGCCCGCAGTCACGCTCAAGCCACGCGATCAGTTCCTCTTCGTCTTCGCTCTCTTCCAGTCTGGCGACGATCGCAATCTGTCGCTCCAGCGAAAGGCCGCGCCACGCTTTGCCGAACCCTTTTTTGTCCGAGAGGCGTGCGGCGGTCTGGTCGCCGTCGAGCGCTATCCGGCGTTCCGATTCAAGGTTGAACTTTGCTTCCGGCGGAAGTTTCAACAGCGTCCGCAGCCTGTCGAATTTGACTTCCTTGTTGGCCAGCAGGGCCGCCGCGACAAGATCGCTCTGCTCCTTGGTGAGCTTGCGCGAGCCTTTTCCGGTTTCGCGAATCTCGAGATTGCGAGCTTCCGAAAAAATCCGGAAGCGCTGCGCCAGCGGATGCGACCACGGCGCGCGGTACCCCTCCGGATCGTCCTTGAACGGCCTCGTTGCGGGATCGAGCGTGCATTTCCCGACGATCGCGGGCTTCAAAGGGCGCTGGAAGAAGATGATGCGCTCGATCTCCGTCCTCGCCTCATCGGTCATCGTCGGATGATGGACACGCTGGGCCGCCCAGATGGCGTTGAACTCGTCGTGCAGCATCGCGCGGGTCGGATAGAAATCGTAGCTCGCCTTGGCGCCGATCATGGTGGCGCGGGCGCGCACGCCATCCGGCGCATCCTTCGGCGGCAGCACGTCGTCGCCAAACAGACGTTTGCGAATCTTCGCCCACGCCTTCTTGCGGGCATTGCCGGTGAGATGGTCTTTTCCGAGCCGGACGAGTTCGGAGCGGATGGCGTCCTGACGATCGAGATACGTCTCGGACAGATGGCGGTCCGCGAGAAAGCTGCCAAGAGTGGCGGCGCCCTCTTCCGTCATCGCGGCGTGGAGCTTGGTCGCCGCCTGCTTGATGGCGCCATCCTCACTCTGCTTGCTGTCGGTCTTGCGGTTCGATTGAAAGCCGCGCCGCTGGTTGAGATGAAACAGCGCGCGCCCGACATGATGCGCGGGCAGGATATCGGTCAGCGCCGCCTTGCGAAGCGCGTACGGGTTCAGCCGCTCCAGCGCCAGGCGTTCGCGGGGGTCGTTCGGGAACAGGTTATATTTGACCAGCGCCGAAATCAGATCCTTGCGCCGCTCGACGAAACGGTCGCGCCGCTTGCGCGCGCCGCGCGCCATCCGCCGGTCGACCGCATTGGACATGCCGGATTGCGGATCGCGGCCATCGGGAAAAATGCGCACGCCGCCGGGGCCGAGCGCAACCGGCTCGTAGCGGTCGCCGCGCTTGTCGAGATATGTGACGAACCAGCCGAGAGAATTGGAGCCGAGATCGAGACCGAGCCGATATGGCCTTGAGTTTTTAACACCCACCAGTTTGCCCCCCAATCAGGAGCAATCCGAGAACACGATGCTCCTGCTGCCGTGCTTCGATTGTTCGAAGTCATCGTCAGCTTCCCTCTTGACGGTTCCACTAAAGCACGGCACAATCTGTACGTGCAATAGCGACGGCAGACTTACTGGTTTTAGCGGACTGGTGATTGAGGGCCTCCCGTTAACAAGCTTATGCACAAAATGGGGCGTCCTGCGGGGCGCCCCTTCCATTTGCGTAGTCCTCCTTAAGGCTCTGCTTATCGGTGGCGCCGCATTCAAATGCGAGCCGGAGCCGGCCTGTCGCCTGGCATAGGACGTGAGAACGCGTGGCGCGCCGCAGTCAGTCTCCAGCGGCACCGCGTCGCAAGCGGGGACGACTACGACATTCTGTCGATATTTGCCCCGCTGAACGAAAATGGAGCATTTGGTAACCCCGGCAAGCCGCTGCCTACGCCTGTCGGCGAGCACATCGATCCGACTACCCCAAGGCTAACTGTCAGCGCAGCGTTGCGATCCTCCAGAAAGACCGCGACGATGAGAGAGGGTCGATATTGCATTCAAGATGCCTCAGAGAGTTCTGAACTTGTCTGGAG
>JBEBWH010000220.1:0-5609 GCA_040392305.1 Bradyrhizobium sp.
TTCTGTCCCGTGCCCTGCCGGTGATGCTGGCGCTGTCGTCGGCCGCCGACGCGCGCGCCGGCCGCGGCGGCTCATTCGGTTCACGCGGCAGCCGCACCTTCGCGCCGCCGGCCGCGACCCAGACCGCGCCCCGAGCGGCGCAGCCGATGCAGCGGTCCATCACCCAGCCCGGCGCCCCCGGCGCGGCGGCGGCAGGCTCGGCCGCGGCCGCCAAGGGCGGCATGTTCGGCGGTGCGCGCGGCCTGCTCGGCGGGCTGGCCGCCGGCTTCCTCGGCGCGGGCCTGCTCGGCATGCTGTTCGGCAACGGCTTCCTGAGCGGCCTCGGCTCGTTCGCCGCCATGCTCGGCTTCATCGCCCAGATCCTGCTGGTGGTGATCGTGGCGCGGCTGGCGCTCAACTGGTGGCGTCGCCGCAACGCGGCGCCCGCCGGCGGCCCGGCCGGCGGCCCGATGAATTTCGACGCCGGGTCCGCGCAGGGCTCGCCGCAGGCGGCCTCGACCGGGGCCGCCACGGGTGGCCTGTTCGGCGGCGGCTTCGGTGCGGCGGCTGCGCCGACCGCGCCGCTCGAGGTCACGGCCGAGGACTATGACGCCTTCGAGCGCCTGCTCGGCGAGGTGCAGGAGGCCTGGTCGAACGAGGACATGAACCGCCTGCAGACGCTCGCGACGCCGGAGATGGCGTCGTATTTCGCCGGCGATCTGGCCGAGAACAAGGAGAAGGGCGTGGTCAACCGCATCTCGGGCGTCAAGCTCTTGCAGGGCGACCTGGCGGAAGCCTGGCGCGAGGGCGTCGACGACTACGCCACCGTGGCGATGCGCTTCGCGCTGGTCGACAAGACCTTCGCGCGCGACGACAACCGGCTGATCGACGGCAGCGACACCCCGATCGAGGCGACCGAGGTGTGGACCTTCCTGCGCCCGCGCGGCGGCGGATGGGAGCTGGCCGCGATCCAGCAGGCGTAACGCCATGACAGGCGCGGGGCAGCCTTTGCTTCGCGCGCCAACGCCATAAGCCAAAGGGCGCGACGGATCATCCGCCGCGCCCTTGTCGTTTCAGGGATGCCGTCCGGGAGGCATGCGCCCGATGCCGGCGACAGGACCCGGCGCGATGATGGAGGCGTCGAACCGATTGCCACCATAATCCTCGCCGACAGTCAGCCACCGGCGCGCCGGACCGGCCGGATGTGTTGTCGCAACCGCGAAACCAAGGAGGAAACGATGACGACCCTGTCCATGACGACGTCGCGGCTCTCTCTCGGTCTGCCCGGCGTCTGCGCGTTGCTGGTCGCGGCGAGCGCCGCCTCGGCGCAGCCGGCCAATATGAGCTTCTTCGTCACCAGCAACGGCATCGGCAATGGCGGCAATCTCGGCGGTCTGGCCGGGGCGGACAACCACTGCCAGACGCTGGCGCAGGCGGCGGGCGCCGGCGGCAAGACATGGCGCGCCTATCTCTCGACGCAGGCGGCCGACGGCCAGCCCGCCGTCAACGCGCGCGAGCGCATCGGCGCGGGGCCGTGGGTCAACGCCAAGGGCGAGACCGTCGCCAGGGATGTCACAGAGCTTCACGGCGACAACAGACTGACCAAGCAGACCGCGCTCAGCGAGAAGGGCGAGGTCATCAACGGGCGCGGCGACACGCCGAACCGTCACGACATTCTCACCGGTTCGCAAGCCGACGGCACCGCATTCGCGGCGGGCGAGGACCGCACCTGCCGGAACTGGACCAGCAGCACGCAGGGCGCGGCGATGGTCGGCCATTCCGACCGCATGGGCCTCGACGAGCAGCCTCCGGCGAAGTCGTGGAATTCGTCGCATCCCTCGCGCGGGCCGGATGGCGGCTGCTCGCAGGCCGATCTGCGCTCGACCGGCGGCGACGGTCTATTGTACTGCTTCGCGACGAACTAGGCGGGTTTCGTTCAGGCGGAATCGGAAACGCGTCATGCCCGCGCATGGCCGTTCAAAGAACGGCGTTCGAACGCCTATGTCGCGGGCATCCATGCCTTGCAGCATTTCCGCCACCAGGACGCGGCTGGCCGGGGCGACGCCCGGCCATGACGGCGGTTCAATCTGATTGCAACGGTCTCTAGCGCCGCCTGCGGCGGCGGCGCATCATGCCCGGCGCGGCGGCCCGGCCGCGTGTGCCGGGGCCGTGGCACGGGGACCTAAAGCCGATGCGCTATCAGCTCTATTACTGGCCGGGCATTCAGGGCCGCGGCGAATTCGTCCGCCTCGCGCTGGAAGAGGCGGGCGCGGCCTATGACGACGTCGCGCGCGGGCCGCGCGGCGAGAGCGCCATGATGGCGATGATGGACGGCGCGCAAGGCGCGACGCCGCCGTTCGCGCCGCCTTTCCTCAAGGCGGGGCGGCTTGTGATCGGCCAGACCGCCAACATCCTGTTCTATCTCGGGCCGCGTCACGACCTCGCGCCGCGCACCGAGGCGAAGCGGCTGTGGCTGCATCAATTGCAGCTCACCATCGCCGACCTGGTGCAGGAGGTGCACGACACCCATCATCCGCTCGGGCCGACGCTGTATTACGAGGACCAGCGCGCGGCGGCGAAGCGGCGCACGGACGAATTCTGGAGCGAGCGCGTGCCGAAATTCCTCGGCTATTTCGAGGACGTGCTGACGCATGGCGGCGGATCGTATGTCGGCGGCCGGCGTATCAGCTATGTCGATCTGTCGCTGTTCCAGATCGTCGAGGGGCTGCGCTACGCCTTTCCGCGCCGCATGGCGGCGTTCGAGCGCGGCGCGGGCCGCCTCGTCGCGCTGCACGGCCGCGTCATGCAGCGGCCGAACATCGCGGCGTATCTGGCAAGCGACCGGCGCATCGCCTTCAACGAGGACGGCATCTTCCGTCATTACTCGGAGCTTGACCGCGACTGACGGCGGGCCATGGCGCTCGCGCGCCGCCCGATGGCCGCGCGCGCTTCCGGACTTCGCGATGGCGTGCGCTTACTTCGTCACCTGTCCGCGGATTTCGCCGGCCGGATGCGCGGCGGTGTGGACGTTGATGTAATATTTGCCCGCGATCAGGTCGGCGGCCTGGGTGTCGTTGAGCATGGCCGTGCCTTCCGCGCCGCTGGCGCCCGGATTGGGGATCGGCACGGCGACGCCCGCGTTCTTGCCGGGCTCGGCCGGGCCATGGAAATGCGCCATGGTGGCCGGGCCGGTGAGGCCGGAATAGCTCAGCTTCCATGTCAGCTTCTTGCTTGCGGTGTCGTAGGTGACGTCGGCGCTGCCCTTGGCGGGGCTGGTGTTGGCGGGCACCTCGCTCGCACCGCTGAGCGGCACTTTCATCGTCAGCATCTCGGCGCTGGCCGGCGCGGCCAGTGCGAAGCCCGTGGCGATGGCGAAGGCATGAACCGCGAAGGCATGGACCGCAAGCGACCTGTTGGTCATGGCGTGTCTCCCTGTGACCCGGAACGGTGTGTCGGCTGGCGCGGCGTCTCGCGCGCGTCGGCGGCGTTGTCGTTGAGCATTAGACGCGTCATCCGGAAACAGGTTCCCGGTTTTTTGCGCCATGGGCCGCCTGCGCCGCGCCGCTGCGGCGGACGTGAAGGCAAGCCTACGCCTGCGGCGGCCCCGGCAGAAGGCGGGCCGCCATCATATCTTCGGGAGGTGGGGCTGCGGCGCGCCGGCTCAGAACGCCTTGAAGGTGATGATGGTGCGGGTGTCCTGGATGCCGGGGATGACCTGCACCTTCTCGTTGACGAAATGGCCGATGTCGGTCTCGCGCTCGACGTAGAATTTGACCAGCAGGTCGTATTCGCCCGCGGTGGAATAGATTTCCGACGCGATTTCCGCCTCCGCCAGCGCGTTCGCCACCGCATAGGACTGGCCGAGCTTGCATTTGAACTGGACGAAAAACGGGATCATCGCGGTGGTCTCCGGGGCGCTTGTCATTGCGGCCAATAGAGCCGAAAACGGGTCGCCGTGGCAAGCTTCCCAAAGCGTTTTCAAGCGAAGTGGGGACCGGTTCGCGTGAAGAAAACGCGTAAGATATAGCTTTCGAATCGCAGCAGGCATGTTGTGGAGACCGTGATGACGATCCCGATCGCGCTGACCATCGCCGGCTCCGATTCCGGCGGCGGCGCCGGCATTCAGGCCGACCTCAAGACATTCTCGGCGCTCGGCGTCTATGGCGCCTCGGTGATCACCGCGCTGACGGCGCAGAACACCAGAGGCGTCAGCGGCATCCATGCCGTGCCCGCCGATTTCGTCACCGCGCAGCTGGACGCCGTGTTCGGCGACCTCGCCGTGGCCGCGGTCAAGATCGGCATGGTGGCGGAGCCTGCCGTGATCACCGCGATCGTCGCCGGGCTGAAGCGCTGGACGCCGGCGCATGTGGTGTTCGATCCGGTGATGGTGGCGACCTCGGGCGACCGGCTGGTGACGCCGGAGGCGATCGAGGTGCTGCGCCGCGATCTCATCCCGCAGGCGCACCTGATCACGCCCAACATGCCGGAGGCGGCGGCGCTGCTGGATGAAGCGGTGGCCGAGAGCGAGGACGCCGCCGCCGCGCAGGGCGAGCGGCTGCTCCGGCTCGGCTGCCCGGCGGTGCTGATCAAGGGCGGCCACGCCGCGGGCGCGGAAAGCGTCGACTGGCTGGTGCGGCGGGAGGGCGTGGTGCGGCTCGCGGCGCCGCGCATCGACACGCCAAACACCCACGGCACCGGCTGCACGCTGTCCTCGGCGATCGCCGCGCAACTGGCCAAGGGCGACGACATCAAGAACGCCGTGCGCGCCGCCAAGCAGTATATCTCGGCGGCGCTGGCAGCGTCCCATCGCTTGCAGATCGGGCACGGTCACGGCCCGGTGCATCACTTCCACGCGCTGTGGCGTTAGGCGCGGCGCGCTGTTGTCGCATCGCTGTCGCATCGCGCTGCTATCGCGGCGGCAAGCCAACGATGCGCGATTCGCCCCATGATCATTCCCGGCAGCGACCTCGACACCTCCACCGTTGAAACCGCCTATGCCCGCTGGGCGCCGATCTACGACGCGGTGTGCGGCCCGGTGATGGTGCGCGGCCGCCGCGCGGCCGCCGCCGCCGCCCGCGCCGTGGGCGGTCGCATCCTCGAAGTCGGCGGCGGCCCCGGATTGTCGTTCGACGACTACGACGCCACCACCGACGTCACCGGCATCTATCTGTCCGCGCCGATGCTGGCGAAGGCGCGCGCCAAAATGGCGAGCGGGCGCTATCCGCATGTCCGGGCTGTGCACCGGATGGACGCGCACGCCATGACCTTCACTGACGCGAGCTTCGACTGCGTGGTGGCGCAGTTCGTCATCACGCTGGTGGCCAATCCCGAGCAGGTGCTCTCCGAGTGCCATCGCGTGGTGAAGCCCGGCGGGCGCATTATCCTCGTCAATCATCTTTACTCCGAGGTCGGCGTCGCCGCCGCGGTCGAGCGCTGGGCGGCGCAGCGCACCCGCGGGCTGGGGCTGCGGCCGGAATTTCCCTTCGCGCGCCTGCAAGCCTGGGCGCAGGCCAATGACGACGCGATCCTGATCGAGCGGCGCAGGCTCAGGCCGTTCGGCCTCTACACGCTGGTATGCTTCGAGCGAACCGACAAGGCGGCGGCATGAGGTGTCATGCCGCTGTCATCGA
>JBEBWH010000221.1:0-5600 GCA_040392305.1 Bradyrhizobium sp.
TCGAGGGGCTGATGATCGGCCTTAAGGAGGTCTCCGACAACATCGCCCACGATCTCAAGACGCCGCTGACGCGGCTGCGCAACCGCGCCGAGGAGGCGCTGGCGGGCGCCCGAAGCGAGGACGACTATCGCGCCGCGCTGGAGCGGACGATCGAGGAATCGGATGGGCTGATCCGCACCTTCAACGCGCTTCTGATGATCGCACGGGCGGAGTCCGGGCAGGCGCGCGACGGCTGGGCCGATTTCGATGTGGCGCAGGTGGCGCAGGATATTCAGGAGCTCTACGAGCCTCTGGCCGAGGACAACGGCCTCAAGCTGGAGATTCGCGCAGCGCCGGCGAACGTTCACGGCAATCGCGAGCTGATCAGCCAGGCGCTGGCCAATCTGGTCGAGAACGCGATCAAATATGGCCGGCCTACGTCAGCCGCTGATGAACCGGCCGCCGCCGCGTCCGTGCTGATCGAGGCGCGCAGCGAGGGCGGCGATGTCGTTCTCGGCGTGGCCGATCACGGTCCGGGCATCCCGGAGGCGGAACGGGCGCGGGCGTTGGAACGCTTCGTGCGCCTCGACGCCAGCCGCAGCCAGCCGGGCTCCGGCCTCGGCCTCAGCCTCGCCTCGGCGGTCGCCACGCTGCATGGCGGCGCGTTGCGGCTCGAGGATAACCGGCCCGGACTGCGCGCCGTGTTGACGCTGCCCGCCGTCTCCCCCGAGCTCCAGCCGCCCGCCAGTGACGCCGCCACGGCGACGGCCTGAGGCAAACGCTTTCTCAACCGCTCTGCGCTATCGCGGCCGTTCCAATGGCGACTTTACGCAAGGCGCGCCGATATGCGACAGAAGACGGCATGAACCGAGCTGCAACGAACGCCATGGCCGCGACGAGCCTGGCGTCGCGCCTTGTGAGCGCACCGAGGCCCGCCGCCGACGCGGCCGGGCCGCAGCGGCTCTCCGAGTGGCTGGCCGAGATCGGGCCGGATGAAGCGCGCGCCATCGGCGAGATGACCGCGCGCTGGCCGATGCTGGCGGCGGTGCTGGAGGGCGTCGCCGAATATTCCCCGTATCTGTTCGATCTGATGCTCGTCGATGCCGCGCGGCTGGTGCGTGTGCTGGGAAGCGATCCCGACACGCATCTGGCGGCGGTGATGACGAAGGGGGCCGAACGGGTCGCCGTCGCCGACGGCGAGGCGGCCGCGATGACGGCGCTGCGGCGGATGAAGGCCGAGGCGGCGCTCTTGATCGCGCTGTGCGACATCGGCGGCGTCTGGCCCGTGATGAAGGTGACGCATGCGGTCACCGATCTCGCCATTCGGGCGGTGCGGGGCGCGCTGCATTTTGCCTTGATGCAGGAGGTCGGGCGCGGCCGTCTGCTCCCGCCCGTGGCCGATTGTCCGGAACAGGGCAGCGGCCTCGTCGTGCTGGCGATGGGCAAGATGGGGGCGGAGGAGCTCAACTATTCGAGCGATATCGACCTAATCGTATTCTACGAGAGCGAGGCGCCGACGCTGGCGCCCGATGTCGAGCCGCCGCCGTTCTTCGTGCGCGTCACCCAGACCATGGCGCGGCTGCTGCAAAGCCGCACCGCAGACGGCTACGTCTTCCGCGTCGATCTCCGGTTGCGGCCCGATCCGGCTTCGACGCCGGTGGCGATCTCGACCGCGGCTGCGCTCGACTATTACGAGCGCGAGGGGCGCACATGGGAGCGGGCGGCGATGATCAAGGCCCGGCCCTGCGCCGGCGACATCGCGGCGGGCGAGAACCTCGCCGCCGAAATCGCGCCGTTCATCTGGCGCAAGCATCTCGACTTCGCGGCGCTGACCGACGTGCACGACATGAAGCGTCAGATGCAGACCTTCAAGGGGCACGGCGAAATCGCGGTCGAAGGTCACAACGTCAAGGTCGGCCGCGGCGGCATCCGCGAGATCGAATTCTTCGCCCAGACCCAGCAGCTCATCGCCGGCGGGCGGCATCCGGAGCTTCGCGTGCGCGCGACGCTGGAGGCGCTGCGGGTTCTCGCCGCGAGCGGCTGGATCACCGAGGAGGCGCGCGACGAACTGACCGCCGCCTACGAATTCCTGCGCCGCGTCGAGCACCGGCTGCAGATGATCGCCGACGAGCAGACGCATTCGCTGCCGAGCGATGCGGAGGCGGTCGAGCGCTTCGCCCGCTTCTTCGGCTACGACCACCGCGCCGCCTTCGCCGACGATCTGCTGATGCATCTCAATCGTGTGCAGCGGCATTACAGCCGGCTGTTCGAGGGGGATCCGGCCGGAACAGTGAAACTGCCGTCGATCGACTTCACCGCCGGTCCGGACGATGGGGCGCTGTTGCAGCGCCTGCTGTCGCTCGGCTTCAAGAATCCGAAGATGGTGGCCGAATGCGTCGCGCAGTGGAGCAGCGGCGCCTATCGCGCATTGCGCCATGACGGCACGCGGCAGGCCTTCGTCGAATTCATGCCGGCGCTGATCGAGGGACTGGCGCGCGCCGAGCATCCCGACGATGCGGTGATGGCGTTCGACCGTTTCCTGCAAGCGTTGCAGCGTGGCGGGCGGCTGATCTCGCTGCTCAGCCAGCATCGCGATCTGGTGGCGCTGGTCGCGCTGATCCTTGGCGCCGCGCCGCGGCTCGCCGACATGCTGGCGCGGCAGCCGCAACTGATGGACGGCCTGATCGATCCGCGCTTCTTCGGCGCGATGCCGGATCAGCAGGAATTGTCCGCGCGGCTGGCGGCGACGCTTGCCGATGCGGGCTCTTACGAGGAATTTCTCGACCGGCTGCGGCTGTTCGGACAGGAGAGCCTGTTTCTGATCGGCACGCGGATTCTGTCCGGCACTGTCGCCGCGCAGCAGGCCAGCAGCGCTTTCGCCGGCGTGGCGGAAGGCATCGTGGACACCGTTCACGGCCTCGTCCACGAGCAGTTCGCGGAGCAGTATGGCCGCGTCAAGGATCAGGAAACGGCGATCGTGGCGATGGGCCGCCTCGGCAGCCGCGAGATGACGGCGTCGTCCGACCTCGACCTCATTCTGATCTACGACTTCGATCATGAGCACCCGGAGTCCGACGGGCCGCGCGCGCTCAATGGCAGCCAGTATTTCGCCCGCTTCACGCAGCGGCTGATCAGCGCTTTCACCACGCGCACCAATTACGGCGTGCTGTACGAGGTGGACATGCGGCTGCGGCCGTCCGGACGCGCCGGTCCGGTGGCATCGAGGCTCGATGCGTTCGCGGACTATCAGGACACCGAGGCGTGGACCTGGGAGCATATGGCGCTGACGCGCGCGCGGGTGATCTCGGCGTCGCCGGCGTTCCGCGCCCGGATCGAGGACGTGATCCGCGCGGTGCTGACGCGGCGGCGCGATCCCGCGATCACCGCGAGCGACGTCGCCGAGATGCGCCGCGCCATCGCTGCGGAAAAGGGCGAACACGATTTCTGGGATCTCAAGCACGCCGCCGGCGGCATGATCGATATCGAGTTCATCACGCAATATCTGCAACTCATCCACGCCGCCGACATGCCGGACATTCTCGACGCCAACACCCAGAGCGTGCTTGCCAATGCGGCGCGGCTCGGCGTGCTCAGCGCCTCCGACGCCGCGATCCTGCGCCCGGCGGCGCGGCTCTATCACGACCTGACGCAGGTGTTGCGGCTGTGTGTTTCGACAGCGTTTCGGCCGGATCAGGCCGGCGACGATCTGCTGCGGGTGCTGACCCGCGCCGGCGATGCGCCGAATTTCTCGGCGCTGGAAGCCCAGTTGCGCGAAACGCAGGCGGAGGTCCGCGAGATCTTCAACAGGATCGTCGAGGGCGAGGCTTAAGCGTTTCGCGCGCAGCCGGCGCTGCTGGCTGACGCTGACCGGCGGAGCTTGCGATTTCCGCTTCTGATAAAATCAGAAGTGAAGCTCTATTTTTGTTCTGACGCGTTTTCTTGACGCGGACCGGTGTCCACCCTCGGGGCAAGCCCCGAGGATATATTTGGAGCATGCTTCGCTCGAAAGCGCTTTATGCGGCGCGGCTGCGGCTGCCTGCGGAACAGCAGGGCAGCATCACGCAGACGACGGTGCCGGCATTCGGCTTCGAGCGGATGCGCATCGTGCCGCCGTGCAGCTCCACCAGCGCGCGGGCGATGGAGAGACCAAGCCCGGAGCCGTGATAGGTCTTGGTGAGCTGGCTTTCCACCTGCTCGAACGGCCGGCACAGCCGCGCCAGCGCGCTGCGCTCGATGCCGATGCCGGTGTCGGCGATGGTCAGCATCACCTGATCTCCCAGCGTGCGGTTGCGGACGATGACGCGGCCGCCGTCCGGCGTGAACTTCACCGCGTTGGAGAGCAGGTTGACGATGATCTGCTTGGTGGCGCGACGGTCGGCCATCACCGGGGCGGAGCTGGTGATGCCGGCCTTCAGGGCGAGCTGCTTGGCCTCGGCGCGCTCCGAGACGAAGCGCAGCGATTCCGACAGCGCGTCGGTGATGTCGAGCGGGGCTAGTTCAAGTTGCATCCGGCCGGCTTCGATCTTCGACATGTCGAGGATGTCGTTGATGACTTCGAGGAGGTAGCGGCCGCTTGAGAGAATGTCGTGGCAGTATTCCTGATACTTGTCGGAGCCGAGCGCGCCGAACATGCCGCTGCCCATCACCTCGGAGAAGCCGATGATGGCGTTGAGCGGCGTGCGCAGCTCGTGGCTCATATTGGCGAGGAAACGCGATTTCGCCTCGTTGGCGGCTTCGGCGCGGGTTTTTTCCTCGGCGTATTTCTGCGCGAGGTCGGCCAGCTCCAGCGCCTGCTGTTCGAGCGTCGCCTGGGTGCGCTTGAGGTCGATAACGGTGGCGCGCAGGCGCAGATCGTTGTCGATCAGCTGCTGCTCGTGGCGCTTGATCTGGGAAATGTTGGTGCCGACCGACACGTAGCCGCCGTCCTTGGTGCGGCGCTCGCTGATGTTGAGCCAGATGCCGTCGCGAAGCTGCGCTTCGAAGGTGCGCGCGCCCGGCGGCTGCTCCAGATTGCCGGAGCGGGGATGCAGCTGCGGCATCGAGCCGACTTCCGCCATCGTCTCGTAGGGCGTGCCGGGCGCCACGGCTGAGTCGGGCAACTGATGGATGCGCTGGAAGTGCGAGTTGCACAGCACCAGCCGGTCGTCGGCGTCCCACAGCACGAAGGCTTCGGGAATGGCCTCGATGGCGTCGCGCAGCCGCATGTCGGCCTCGACCGTTCGCTCCGCGAGGCTCTTCTGTTCGGTGATGTCGACGGCGATGCCGATGAGATGCGCGCTGTTGTCGCTTCCGGCGTGGCTGACCACGCAACGGACCCGCAGCCAGACCCAGTGGCCATCGGCATGGCGCATGCGGAAGGTGTGGTCGATCTGCGACAGCTCGCCCGCGACGAGCCGGTCGGCGATCGCGAACAGGTCGATATCGTCCGCATGCACCAGCGCGTTGATCTCGCCGAAGGCGAGCAGATCGCGGCGGCCGTGCAGCCCCAGAATCTCGAACATCGACTGCGACCAGAAGATGCGGCCGCGCGACAGATCCCAGTCCCACAGGCCGCAGCGGCCGCGATTGAGCGCGGTGTCGATGCGGCCGCGCACGGCGTCGTTGATCAGGTCGCCTTCGCG
>JBEBWH010000222.1:0-5576 GCA_040392305.1 Bradyrhizobium sp.
GGCGGTTCCAGACGATCTTGCCGACATACATCTCGTTGTTGAGGATGCCGTTGCCACGCTTCGGATTGCCATTGATGGTGCTGAAACCCCAATCGCCGCCGGAAGGAGCTGCGATGCCGTCCCTGTTCAGGGCAAAGGCGATGGTCTTGGCGGACTTGCCGGCGGCATAGTCGCGGAAGATGCGGCGCACGACCTCGGCTTGTGCTTCGTTGATCGTGCGATCGCCGCGGATCGGTTCGCCGTTAGCGTCCAGCTTCTTCACCACGTCATAGCCGTAGGAATTGCCGCCGCCCGACTTGCCCGCCTCGACCCGGCCGCGTTGTCCGCGCCGGGTCTTGTCGGCCAGATCCTTCAGGAACAGCGCGTTCATCGTGCCCTTGAGCCCGACATGCAGATGCGAGACTTCACCCTCGGAGAGGGTGAACATCTTCACGTCCGAATAGGACATGCGCTTGAAGAGGCCCGCTATGTCCTCCTGATCGCGCGAAAGCCGATCCATGGCTTCGGCCAGGATCAGATCGAAACGCCCGCGCGTGGCGTCGGAAATCAGGGCCTGGATGCCGGGGCGCAGCAGAGACGAACCAGAGATCGCGTGATCGGAATACTCCTCGACGATATGCCAGCCCTGCTTCACCGCATGAAGGCGGCACATGCGGAACTGGTCGGCGATCGAGGCGTCGCGTTGATTATCGGACGAGTAGCGGGCGTAGATCGCGACCTTCAATGCACCTCTCCTTTCGGCATCAGGAGGTGCGCTTCCCCCGTCGCCTCGTCATCTTGACTTCTTCCGCGTAACATTCCCGTGCCGCCTGCCGCGCCAGAAAGTCGACCAGACGCAAAAGCCGCGGGTCGGGATCGCCCCTTGGAGTAAAGGTCAGTTCCGGCTCGTCGATGAGCAGGGATTCGAGCAGCGCTTCGCGCTCGTTCCTTGTCATCTTCGCCGACGCTTGGATTGATCGTGAGGTCATACATCCAAGCATTCACCTAAATATCAGTGTAAGCAATTGATATAACACGCGTATATTGGGCGGCAGAAAGCCTGTTCTCGGCGGCTTCGGTGAAGTCTGGCGTATTCCCTCGTGCCGCAGCATATAGAAAATACTGGCGCAAATGCGCAGTATTCTTCTGCATTACCTCACTGCGGTGGGCGGCCCAAGGCATCGCTGACATCCCTTGTTTGCAAGGCCAATATCGGCTATATGTCAGGATATAGCACGGAGGCCCGTCATGAGCAATGCGGCACAGAAGAGAGCGATCGAAAATTACCGGGCACGCTTGACGCAGCGTGGCTTCAAGCGCTTCGAGGTCTTAGCACTGGAATCCGACCGCGAGCTAATCCGGTCGCTTGCTCGCCAACTGGCGGAGGAGGGGCCGGAAGCGGAAAAGGCGCGGGCTGCGGTCAAGGCGGCCCTTGTTGCAGGTGAGCCGCCAAAATCCGGTGGCATCCTGTCTGCCCTTCGCCGTTCCCCCCTTGTCGGCGCGGATCTCGATCTGTCGCGTCCACGCGAAGAAGGGCGCCGGGTCGATCTGTGACGCGTTATCTTCTCGACACCAACATCATTAGCAACATCGTCAAACCGCAGCCATCCGAAACCCTTCTGGATTGGATGGCTGCGCAGCAGGACGAGGATCTTTTCGTCACTACGTTGACCATCGCTGAGATCCGACGTGGCATTCTGGAAAAGCCGCGTGGGAAAAAGCGCGATGCGCTCGATGCCTGGTTCTCGGGACCGGAAGGGCCACAGGAACTGTTTGCCGGTCGCATTCTCTCGTTCGATGAAAAAGCTGCCCTCATCTGGGCACGATTGATGGCGGAAGGGAAGGCGGCAGGTCGTCCACGAAGCGGACTCGATATGATTATCGCCGCGATCGCGGGAGCACACGACTGCGTAGTCGTCACAGATAACGAAAAGGATTTCAGGGGGCTTCAGATTGTCAACCCCTTGCGCCGTGGAGCAGAGGGGGAGGAGACATGACAACAGCGGCACCTGTGCCGATAGAATACCAGCTCATTGGCCTTACGGAGGGCGGCGGTGTTGGTGATCTGCTTTCCGGGCTTGATCAGAAGCAAGGGCGCATTCGTCTACAGGCGTTGATCTCGGAATGGCTGCGTATGGAGAATCTCGTCGTCCTGACGGGATCGGGCACCTCGGTCTCGGCAGGCGGCAAGACCATGGCCAACCTGGAGAAGGACGTTCTCGCAACCATTGAAGCGCTGCCCGACCTCCCGCCCTCGATCGCGCCCATCATAGAATCGCGGAAGAATGCAGTGGCGTTTGCGGACATTCTCGGTGCTGCAATCGGTTTTGAGGCATGGCTGTCCTTCGTCGCCAACGCCTTGGTCGTCGCCGAATCTGCAGGCGCACCGTTTTCTGCTGTCACTTGGCCAGAAACGCCGGCCCCAAATACCGCCGATTTGGGTTGGTTCGTTCGCCGCCTGCGGATCGCCATCTTCGCGGAATGTGCGCTATCACTGCCGGACACCACGTCCGCGACTTCGGCGAAGGGGATCGCACCCCAATTGGCGTTTCTATCAAAACTGGTTGCCCGCGATAGCAATCTCGGGCGAACCCATCTTTTCACCTTGAACTACGACACCCTATTCGAACAGGCGCTGGAACTTCTGGGCGTCCAGTACTTCGATGGGTTCACGGGGCGCGCGGCGGCGCGCTTCGATCCGTCCGTCTATGGGCTCGACATCTATTATCCCGGCGAGGTGGCGGAAGGCCGTGTCCGCCGTTTCGACAAGTTTCTGCATTTCTACAAGCTGCACGGCTCGATCCACTGGTTCGAGCAGGGCGATGAAATGCGCGCCCGTCATCCCGACCTGACGCCTTTCCAGTCCTATGCAGCGAAGAGTCCGGCGGACAAGGCGGCGGCACTCGTGCCACTGGCTGACAAGACGCCCTCGGTAGGCATCCTGCCCACCGCCAACAAGTTCGCGCAGACGCTGACCATGCCCTACGCGCATCTGTTCCGGTCGTTCCAGGTTCGACTCGGCATTCCCCAAACCTTTTTGCTCGTCCTCGGTTATGGGTTCGGGGATGAGCATGTCAGCCGGATCATCGAGAATGCCTTGATGAATCCTTCGCTGGTGATGCTGGTAATCGAACCCAATCCAGAAAGTCCGGTCATCGAACGCATCCGACGCTACAAGGATCTCGGCAAACGCGCCTTCGTTCTCTGCCCCACGACAGATGCTTTCGCCGCCGCGCCTTTCACATTTGCGACGTTCGACGACTTTGCGACCTCGGTGATGCCCGACGTGCAATGGCTCGACGACTTCCTGCGGCTGCGGCGTTTCGAGAAACAGATTGCCTCCTCTGAAACGCCAACCGATCCAAACGCCGGCGTGGGGGCTTAGATGGATAATCCTCGGCTTGTCGGCCATATCGTCTCGGTCCAGGGTTTTCGGGTCAAGGTGGAGTTGCTCCCCGAAACCCGTTCGGCGTTACGTGCCACTCTGGATGGCGTTCAGGTCGCGATCGCGATCAATGCTTACCTGACCTTCTCGCTCGGGGCGGGGGAGACCGTCATCGGCATCATCACCGATCTGGAGGCCCGCGAGACCTTCGATCCGAACAGCGGCGATGATCTCAGTCTCGAACTGATGAAGCCGCGCCGCGTCGCCAGCGTACAATTGCTGGGCACCATCGAGCATGCGGACGATGAACTCTCCTTTAGCCCAGGCATTTCCGTTCTGCCGACGCTCGATACGCCGGCCGAGATCGGATCGCCCGACATATTACGGGCGGTCTTCGAGATTCCTCCCCGCCGCAATAAGCCGGAAGACTACGAAGATAAGGACTTCGACAGTGACCTCAGAATAGGCTTTCCGACTGGTCAGGCCCGCAACGTCGTGCGCGCTTCCTACAATGACCTGTTTTCGCGGCCCCTAGCTATCGTGGGTAATACCGGCTCGGGAAAGTCCTTCTCCGTAACGAGCTTGATTCAGAAAGCCATGAAGGCGCTGGATGGCGCGGCCGAGGAACCGCACGTCTTCATTCTGGATATAAATGGGGAATACGGCAAAGCCTTCCCAACGGCGGCAACGGCTGCGCGTTTGCCAGACCGTATCTATCTGAATGGCAAGGAGTTCAGTCTCCCTCTATGGTTCATGAATGCCGAAGAAATCTGTGCCTGGCTCAGTGCTGCGGAGCAGACCCAAGAGCCTGTGTTGAAAGATTGGTGGGCGATCGCCAAGGGCGGCGATGCCGCGGCCGCTGTCAACATGAACTCCCTCCAAAACGCTATGAGCGCGCTCGATCAGCTTCTCAGCGAGCTGACCAAGATCAAGAAAAAGGCAGCAGGTTCTCATTGTGATGCTGTGACAGGGCATCTGGCAGATACCGGCATTGATACCGTAGCCTTCGAGGCGCTGTTTCAGAGCCATCGCCTCGCCAACGACTTCAACACTGAGGTCATGAACAACCAAGCCGCAATTGCGGCCGAGGCGGAAAAGCTCAAGGACGCTATCCGCAGTAAGATTGTGGGAGGGAGCGCGACTGCAGAAGCCGGAGTGCGAACAGCCGACTCCCCGCTGCCAATTGGCCGGGCTACCCTGACCGATCCTTCCCTTATCAACCGCGCGGTCTCGAAGGAGGATACGTTTCGCGTTGACGCCCATCTGACGACGCTGAAACTGCGCCTCAAGACTCGTTTGGATGATAAACGGTGGCGGGTCTTTCTCAACTACGAGGATACCGACACGAAAATTGAGAATCTTTCAGGCTGGTTCCGGCGCTTCGGGCTTGGTGCGGCAATGGGACCAAAGGTTTCAGTTCTCGACCTCTCCATGCTCAGCAACGAGGTTCTGCCCTACGCCTGTGCGATAATCGGCCGTGTGTTGCTGGAGGCGCGTGAGCGGCTGCCGGCGGCTTCGCGCTACAGGAATCCCTGGGTTCTGGTGCTCGAGGAAGCACACAATTATGCTCGTCCAGCCAGATCCGATGAGGATCGGGGACATCGCCTTGCGCGTCTTACTTATGAACGGATCGCAAAGGAAGGACGTAAATTCGGTCTTTCGCTTATCATTGCCAGCCAGCGGCCGAGCGAGATCAGCCAGACCATCATCAGCCAATGCGCGAACTTCATCAGCCACCGGCTTCAGAACCCCGACGATATCGACCATTTCCGCCGGATCATCCCCATGCAAGCGCGGCGACTGTTGGATCAGGTGACTATCCTAGCCTCCGGTGAGGCGATTGTTTTCGGTAGTGCCTTCCATATCCCGACACGCGTACAGTTCGACCGGCCTGATCCGGGTCCGTACAGCCAGACTGCAGCTCCGTTCCATGAATGGTCAAAGAGTAGCACGCCATTTCCCCTCGATACCGTGATTGATGCGTGGGGCACCTGACCGGACATTTCGTCGGATAATCCACTGGGCGAGCGGTCAGTCGGGGCAGCACCCTTAGACGTTGATCTCCTCGGCATGTGGGGAGGGGAACGCCTTCCCCCTGGCCGGCGCTGCGGTCGCCGGCACACCCCCTTCGGCGGGGAGCCTCCCCGCAACGCCCCCCTAGAGTGAGAGTGCGGACGGGTTTTGCCGTGACGGGTTGAGGGCCGGAGGAGAG
>JBEBWH010000223.1:0-5533 GCA_040392305.1 Bradyrhizobium sp.
ATCTCGCCGGCTGCAACAACCACTGGATGCCGACCGAAGTGTCGATGCAGGCCGACATCGCGCTGTGGAAATCGCGCGACGGGCTGACCGCCGACGAACGCCACGCCATCAAGCGCAATCTCGGTTTCTTCGCCGCCTCCGAGTCGCTCGTCGCCAACAATATCGTGCTGGCGATCTACCGCCATCTGACCAATCCCGAATGCCGGCAGTATCTGCTGCGGCAGGCGTTCGAGGAGGCGGTGCACACCCACACCTTCCAGTACATCGTCGAAAGCCTCGGCCTGGACGAGGGCGAACTGTTCAACATGTATCGCGAAGTGCCCTCGATCACCGACAAGGCGGCATGGGCGCTCAAGCACACGCAGAATCTGGAAAACCCCGGCTTCACCACCGGCACGCCGGACAAGGATCAGGCGTTCTTGCGCGACCTCGTCGCCTTCTATGTCGTGTTCGAAGGCATGTGGTTCTACACCGGCTTCGCGCAGATCCTGTCGCTCGGCCGCCGCAACAAGATGGTCGGCATCGCCGAGCAGTATCAGTACATCCTGCGCGACGAGAGCATCCATCTCAATTTCGGCATCGACGTCATCAACCAGATCAAACTTGAAAATCCGCATCTGTGGAGCGGCGCCTTCCAGGAGGAAGTGCGCCAGATGATCCGCGACGCCGCCGAACTCGAGGCCGCCTACGGTCGCGATACCATGCCGCGCGGCTTTCTCGGGCTGAACGCGCAACTCTGCGAGCAGTACATGCACTTCATCGCCAACCGCCGCTGCGCCCAGTTGGGGCTGACGCCGGTTTTCGCCGCCACCGAGAACCCGTTCCCATGGATGTCGGAAGCGATGGACCTCAAGAAAGAAAAGAATTTCTTCGAGACCCGCGTGATCGAATATCAGAATGGCGGAGCATTGAACTGGGAGTAAATTCTCAGGCCGCAACCGTGTTCCGGCCCGGAGTCGATGCTCCGGGCCATACTCATTGCGCTTCGCTCGGGAGCAACCGGCAGAAAATTTCAACAAACGCCCGGTCTCGTTAGATAGTTGGTAGAATAGAACCGCAATTGCCCGACAAAGTGTTGACACGGGATTTGAAACGCGCTCTCACTTCCCCGTAAGGATCAACTCGGCCGTGCGCTGGGGGACGACCGATCGTCCGGCCTGAGTTTGCCTCACACCCCGCCAGAAGATTACTTCTGCGCCCTGACCGACGGACCCCCTGCCACGGTCTGCTTGGGGCCTTGCGCTTCAACGTGTCTGTGACGCACAACCTAAAGAGTAAACGCATGGAGCACTCTCCTCTCGACCTCGCCTTGCAGCGCCTCGACACCGCTGCACGACACCTCAATCTCGATGGCGACGTGCTCGAGAAACTGCGCTACCCGCGTGAGACGACCAAAGTCCGCCTGATGATCCGCATGGA
Source organism: Bradyrhizobium sp. (assembly GCA_040392305.1). Classification (GTDB taxonomy): domain Bacteria; phylum Pseudomonadota; class Alphaproteobacteria; order Rhizobiales; family Xanthobacteraceae; genus PRO6. Next base: position 1,420 of record JBEBWH010000223.1, read on the forward strand.
CGACGGCTCGCGCAAATCGTTCATGGCCTGGCGCTGCCGCTATGACGACACCCGCGGCCCGACCAAGGGCGGCATCCGCTTCCACCCCGACACCAACGAGGGCGAAGTCGAAACGCTGGCGTTCTGGATGACCTTCAAATGCGCCGTGATGAACCTGCCCTATGGCGGCGGCAAGGGCGCGGTGCGGGTCGATCCGCACACGCTGTCGAAGGCCGAGCTTGAGCGGCTGTCGCGCGCCTACATGCAGGCGTTCTCCCGCATCATCGGCCCCGATCGCGACATTCCGGCGCCGGACGTCTACACCAATGCCATGATCATGGGCTGGATCGCCGACGAATATTCCTCGATCGTCGGGCAGGCCACGCCGGCGGTCGTCACCGGCAAGCCGATCGCGCTCGGCGGCTCGCTCGGCCGCGACGACGCCACCGCGCGCGGCGGCTATTACCTCGTCAATCACCTCGCCAGCGAACTGCGGCTGCCCAAGCAGGCCCGCATCGCCATTCAGGGCTTCGGCAACGCCGGCTCGCACATCGCACGCCTGTTCGCCGCGGACGGCCACCGCATCGTCGCGGTGTCGGATTCGCACGGCGCCATCGCCCGGCCGTCAGGCCTCGATCTGTCGCGCGTCGCCGCCGCCAAGGCGGAGACCGGCTCGGTGGTGGCGCTCGCCAAGGCCGACGGCGTCGAGCAGATCACGCCGGACGAACTGGTCGATTTCGACTGCGACGTGCTGGTGCCCTCCGCGCTCGAAGACATGATCCACGCGGGCAACGCCGAGCAGGTCAAGGCCAAGGTCATCCTTGAGCTGGCCAACGGCCCTGTCACCCCGGAAGCGGACGAAATTCTCAACCGCAAGGGCATTGTGGTGCTGCCCGACATTCTCGCCAATGCCGGCGGCGTCACGGTGTCCTATTTCGAGTGGGTGCAGAACAAGCAGTGCTTCTCCTGGCAGCTTGAAGACATCCACGCCCGCCTGGCGGCGATGATCGAGAAGGAAGGCCGCGAAATCTGGAACCGCTCGCTCGAACTGAAGACGTCGCTGCGCACAGCCGCCTATGTCCACGCGCTGGCGCGGCTCGCCGAGGCGATCGAGGCGCACGGTACGCAGCAGTATTTCGCGTCCTGATCGGATCCGGACGACAACGCTGCCGAGAGGCAACAATCCATCCCCGGCCTGGCCTCCAGCGCCGGGGATTTTTCTGCCGGCCATCGGGGATGATCCCGATCCTGCTTCCCTAAGAAAGCCACAGTTCGAACCGCACTTCCGGCGCGCAATCCCGGCGGCCGCACCGGCGTCCCTGCCGGTCCGCACGACCGGCGACGGAGCCTGCCCTCGTTCACCGTCAGCGCGATGCCCATCGCGGCCCAAATTCACGGCCCAAGCTCACTGCCAAGTCACAGCGGCGATGACATCGGCCGTCTGTTCCATCTAAAGTCACTTTCCGGAATGCTTCGCCGGGTGAATCATCCATGACCGAGACCGAAACCGAACCCTTTTATCAGTGGTTCCTGCAGCTGGCCCGCTCGGCCGGCGCGGAAGTGACCTCCCCGTGGTTCTATCTTCAGCTCGGCATCATTCTCGCCCTTGCCGGCTTCGCCTACGGCCTCGCGGCCCTGATCCGGTCCCGCACCAATCTCTCCGCCCGCTTCATGGGCTGGCCGCCGCCGCTGCGGCTGTTCGCCCGCGTGTTCACGGGCAGCCTCGGCATTCTGATCTTCGCGGTTCTGACCGGCGTCACCCGCGTCGCAATGGCAACGGCGACCTGGCCGAGCCGCAGCTATCTATTGTCGGTGGCGGCCAACCTCGCCGTGGCGTGGCTCATGATCCGGCTTGCCACCAGCATGATCCGCAACGAGTTCCTCGTGCGGCTGATTTCGGGGGCGGCGTGGCTGATCGCGGCGCTCAGCATTCTCGGCCAGCTGGAGCCAACGGCGAAGCTGCTCGATTCGGTGGCGATCATGATCGGCGGCCTGCGGCTGTCGCCCCTGCTCGTCATCAAAGCGACGGTGCTGCTGGCGGTGGCGCTGTGGGTGGCCAACCTCATCGCCAATTTCCTGGAGACCCGCATCACGCGGGCGCGCGACCTCACGCCCTCGGTTCAGGTGCTGCTGTCCAAGCTCGTGCGCGTGCTGCTGGTGGTCGTTGCAGTCGCGATCGTGCTCGGCGCGGTCGGCATCGATCTCTCGGCGCTGGCGCTGTTCTCCGGCGCGGTCGGCGTCGGCATCGGCTTCGGCTTGCAGAAGATCGTCGGCAATTTCGTCAGCGGCATCATCCTGCTCGCCGACAAATCGGTGAAGCCCGGCGACCTCGTCACCATCGGTGACAATTTCGGCCGCATCAGCGCAATGAACACACGCTACATTTCGGTCGCCGCCGGCGATGGGCGCGAGTTTCTCATTCCCAACGAGGATCTCGTCACGCAGAAGGTGACGAACTGGACCTACACCAGCAAGGACACGCTGGTGAAGGTGCCGTTCAACACCAACTACGACGCCGATCCGCGCCTCGTCTGCAAGCTCGCCGTCGAGATCGCCGCCAAAACGCCGCGCGTCGCCGAGCTCAAGCCGCCCTCGTGCATCCTGATGGAATTCACCGAGCGCGGGATGCGCTTCTCGCTGACGTTCTGGATCGCCGACCCTTATGCGGGCATGGACAACGTCAAAAGCGACGTCATGATCGCGCTATGGGAAGCGTTCAAGCGGGAAGGCATCCGCGTGCCGTATCCGGTGCGCGAACTGCGCATTCGCGGTGGCGCGCTGCCGGTCGAGAGCATCGAAGACGCGCCCTGATCGCCATGAAATTCTGCAGTGATCTGATCCCGGCAACGCTGGTGCGTCGCTACAAGCGCTTCCTCGCCGATGTCGAACTCGCCGACGGCGGCCTCCTCACCGTCCACGTCGCCAACCCCGGCGCGATGACCGGATTGCAGACGCCGGGGGCGCGGGTCTGGCTGTCGAAATCGCCGAACGCATCGCGCAAGCTGCCCTATTCGTGGGAACTGGTGGAGGCCGATTTCGGCGCCGGGGCAGAGCTGGTCGGCGTCAGCACGGCGCATCCCAACGCCATCGTCGCGGCCGCGCTGGCGGTCGACGCCATCCCCGAGCTCGCCGGTTACACGAACGTACGGCGCGAAGTGAAATACGGCGCGGCCTCGCGGGTCGATTTCGTGCTCGAGGCGGCGGACCGGCCGCCCTGCTACCTCGAGGTCAAGAACGTGCACCTGATGCGCATACCCGGCCATGCTGAATTTCCGGACGCGGTAACGGCCCGCGGCGCCCGCCATCTCGACGAACTCGCGCGCGTCCATGCCGCCGGCGCGCGCGCAGTGATGCTGTTCGTGATCCAGATCGCCTCGGCGGCGCGCTTCGCGCTGGCTCGCGATATCGACCCTGCCTATGGCCGCGCATTCGACCACGCCCGCGCCGCCGGCGTCGAAGCGCTGGCCTATACCTGCCGGCTGAGCGCCGCCGGCATCACGCTGGCCACGCCGGTTCCGATCGTAGAATAGCTTTGTCCAAGTGGCTTCGGGCATGGCGGCTTGCGTCGCCCGGCAGATGCACTAGATTAGCCGCAACCCTTTCTCTCAGCAGCAAGATCAGTTCATGAGCTACGTCGAAGCGACCGACGCATCATTGCGGAAAACCGGCCAGATCAAACTCCACGGCCCGGCGGCCTTCGCCGGCATGCGCAAGGCCGGCGAGCTGGTGGCGCGCTGCCTCGACGAATTGACCGCGCTGGTCGAACCCGGCCTGCCGACGTCGCGGATCGACGATTTCGTCCGCGAGTTCGCTTTCAGCCACGACGCCTACCCGGCGACGCTGATGTATCGCGGCTATCGCTACTCGACCTGCACCTCGATCAATCACGTGGTCTGCCACGGCATGCCCGGCGACCGCCCGCTGAAGGAAGGCGACATCGTCAATATCGACGTCACCTTCATCGTCGACGGCTGGTACGGCGACTCGAGCCGGATGTATACGGTCGGCCCGATCGCCCGCAAGGCCGAGCGGCTGATCGAGGTCACCTATGAGGCGCTGATGCGCGGCATCGCGGCGGTCAAGCCCGGCGCCACCACCGGCGATATCGGCCATGCCATCCAGAGCTTCGTCGAGC
>JBEBWH010000224.1:0-5530 GCA_040392305.1 Bradyrhizobium sp.
TCGGCGGCGTGCGCCTCGATCTCGAACCAGATCCGGAAGCGCGTCTGCGGCTCCCAGATCGATGTCATCTCGGCGCGGGAATAACGGGGAATCATGAGCGGTGTCCTGCTTGTCGAAAGTCAGACCAGTTCGCCGCGTGCGGCGAGCGCTGCGTCGCGGATGGCCTTGATATTGGCGGCGTAGGCTTCGCGCGTGCCGCCCTTGAACACGGCCGAGCCGGCCACGAATGCATTGGCGCCGGCGGCGGCGATGGCCGCGACGGTGTCCCTGGTGACGCCTCCGTCAACCTCGATGTCGATGTCGCGGCCGGCGATCAGTGCGGCTGCCGCGCGCACTTTCTCGATCGCCGAGGGAATGAAGGCCTGACCGCCGAAGCCGGGATTGACTGACATCACCAGCACGAGGTCGATCATGTCGATGACATGCTCGATCGCCGACACCGGCGTTGCCGGATTGAGCGAGACGCCGGCCTTCTTGCCGAGGCCGCGGATCGCCTGCAGCGAGCGGTGCAGATGTGGTCCCGCCTCGGCGTGCACGATGATGCGGTCGGAGCCCGCCTTGGCGAAGGCTTCGAGATACGGATCGCACGGCGCGATCATCAGATGCGTGTCGAAGAATTTTTTGGTGTGAGGGCGCAGCGCCTTGATGACATCCGGGCCGAAGGAAATATTCGGCACGAAATGGCCGTCCATCACGTCGAGATGAATCCAGTCGGCGCCGGCTTCATCGACGGCGCGGACCTCGTCGCCGAGCTTTGCGAAATCCGCGGCGAGAATCGACGGTGCGATGACGAGCGGACGATGCGCAAATGACGACATGGAAGCCTCGGGGAGCGATGCGTTGGGCGGCGACGCGCGGCGGATCGGGGCGGGCGACGCTGGCGCGCTTCGGGTATCACGCCGCCGCCGCAGGGGCAACGTCGTGGCCTGCGGCTTGTGCGCAACCGCATGCGACCGTCCGAAGCGGTAGAAAATTCGGGGGCGATTGAGGGCGAATACGCGGAAAACGGCGGAAAGCCGGGCTGTTCACCGCTTGCTAACCCTAACAGTCAGTAATCGGCTGTCATGAACAGTCTATCTGACCTTGCCCGGACGGCATTTCAAGTATTCGCGGCGGCGATTATCTGCTGCGCCGGCATGGTTCCGGCGCGGGCGGGAGACGATTTCCTCGCCTCGCTGCGGCTGCGCGGCGGCTATGACAGCAATCCGCAATTCGCCACCGGGCTCGGCATCGGCGGCAGCACCTTCCTCGCCGCCGACACGGCGCTGGCCGCCGGCGGCCAGATCGGCGCGATCAAGCTGGCGGTGGCGGCGGAAGGCAGCGCAGTCCATTACGGCAACCCGCTGATGACGCCTTCGCTCACCGGCAAGGTGCTGCTGCGCGGTAGCGTCGGCGACGATGCCTTTCGCGCCAGCGCCACCACGGAGCTGCGCGACGTCAGCACCTACAATCTGCGTTCGTCGGAATTCGCGCAGTCGGTCAAGCTGGAAACGAAACGGGATGCGCTAAAACTGTTCGTCACCGCCGAAGGCGGCCTGAGCAAGCTCAACCAGACCAATGCGATCTTCCCGACCTTCTTTCCCTGGCCGCATCAGTTCTGGCGCGCCACGCTGATTCCCGGCGCAAGCTTCGTGCGCGGCAAGGGCGAGGTTGGCGTTTCGGTCAATCTGTCGGCGCGCCGTTACGCCGAGGAGTTCGATATTTTCGGCTACCGGCGCGACAACGAGCGGCTCGAACCATTTGTGTTCGCCAAGTATAGCGCCGACGATCTGACGGTGTTCGCCGCGCTGTCGCGGCTGCATGGCCGTTGGCACGATCCTGATTTCTCCGACGTCGACCGGGTGTTGTTCGATGCGACTTTGAATTGGAAATTCAAGCCTTTCTCGCTGGATTTCGCCGCCGCCCGGCGCGCCGCGGAGACCACGTTCCCGATCTCGCCGATCACCATCGATTCCATCTTCACCGCAAAAGCGAGCTGGCAGGTCGATGACAAATGGGCGGTGACGGCCTCGGCCGGCTATACCGACACCGAATACCTCGATTCCGATTTTCGGGCGCGGACGCTGAGCTACGGCATCGGCGTGACGCGCGACATCGGCCACGATTTCAAGCTGGGGCTCGATGTCAGCCGCCTGACCGGGAAGCTGATCTCCGGCGAGCAGGCGGATGCGCTGATCGTCGCCGGATCGTTGAGCAAGCGGTTTGTTGGGAGCGGCGAGAGCAAGCCCGCCCAAGCCGCCCCTCGTAGTTAGTGCGAACGGGGGCGCCTCCCGTTCGCTTCGTGATGCGGATCAGCGGCAGCCGCATCCGCCACCGAGCAGCCCGCCGAGCGCGCCGCCGCGGCCGAGCACCGCGCCGAGCACACCGCCCTTGCCGGTGGTCACGCCGACGCCGGCATTGACGCCGACCGCGCCGTGACCCGTGAGCAGGCCGACCACGCCGTTGTGGCCGGTCAGCGCGCTGGCGCCGAGAGTGATGCCGGCGAGGTTGAGGCCCTGGCCGCCGCCGCGGGCGAAGGCGGGGGCGGTCATCAGCGCGGTGGCCAGCACGGCCAGACCAATCATCTTCTTCATGACGTCTCTCCACTGTTGCGTGCGTTCGTTGCGCACCGGGACAGCGTGAGACTCGTCGGGTCGCTATTCAAGCGATACCGAAAACTAACCTTAAGTCTCGCAATTTAATCTGTCTGAATACTTATATTCTCCGAAATATATACTTGGTGACGTCGTATGAATACTTATGAGAGCCGTCCGTCGCTCATGATGGCAATGTTGCGGCAAAGTCGTGGCGGCCATCAAGGCAGGCCGTTGTCAGCCGAAACGCGCCTTCCAGGACGGCAGCGCGTCGGGATACGGCAGCGCCGCCGCCTCATAGACGCCGCGCGCCATGGCGCGGGCCACAACGTTGGCGGCGACCGCGCCGAGATCGGACAGGCCGTAGAGCGGTTCGATTTCCTTCTCGCCGGTAGCGGAGGCGAAGATGAGATCGCCGTCGAGCGGCGCGTGCACCGGATAGATCGAACGGGCGAAGCCGGTATGCGCGATCATCGCCAGCCGTTTGGCTTGCGGCTTGGTGAGCCTGGCGTCGGTGACGACGGCGGCAAGCGTGGTGTTCTGGATCGGGCTGATGTCGGGCGCGCCCTTCAGGCGCACCGCCAGCATGTCCGGCGTCACCTGTTGCGGAAAGCCTCGGCCGCCGAACTCGCCGTTCTGTTCGAACGCTGCTGCCCAGAACCACGGTCCGTCGCCCATGGTGACGCTGCCCATGGCGTTGACCACGGTGATGGCGGCGACGCGGATGCCGTTCGGCAATTCGGCCGAAGCCGAGCCGATGCCGGCCTTGAAGTTGACGGTGGTGGCGCCGAGGCCTGCGCCGACGCTGCCGAGCGCGAAGGCGCCATCGGTTGCATTGGCGGCGGCCTGAAAGCCGAGTTCGCGATAGGGCGCAAAGCGCCCCCACTTCTTGTCGCCGCCATTGAGCATGTCGAACATGATGGCGCCGGGCACGATCGGGATCAGCGCGCCGCCGACATCGAAGCCGCGCCCCTGTTCGGCGAGCCAGGCCTGAATGCCGCTGCCGGTGTCGAGGCCGAAAGCGGAGCCGCCGGACAGCGCCAGCGCGTCCACCGCCTCGACCGTGTTCTGCAATTCGAGCAGCGCGCTCTCGCGCGTGCCGGGGCCGCCGCCGCGAATATCGATCGCCGTCACCGCCGGCCGGTCGAACAGGATCGCGGTCGCGCCGGAAGCAATTTTGGCGTCGTCGGCGTGGCCGACGCGCACGCCGGCAATATCGGTGAGCAGATTGTTCATGCGCGAATCCCCTTTGGCAAAACATGGCGGCAGGTCGCGCCGTCGGTCAAGCGGCTCGCGCGCCTGATCCGCCCCCGCGCAATCGATGTTGCTTGCGCCGCCGCAACGATCACGGCCCGATCACAAGGCCATGAAGGCGAGCGGCGGCCCTTGCGCCTCTGCCGGTTTCGGGCGAAGGGGAGACGGCTCCGGCCGCGGCGCCGCGGTGGTCAATGCGTGAACGCGGGCCGCGGAGCGTATGATCGGTTGAGACGAGAGGCGTGATGCATCGGCGACTATCGGACGCGCGCAGGTTGCGCGCAGAGGCGGGCAGGCGAGCATGATCAGCGACGTCTCCATTGCCGCCGCGCTGGCGGCCGGCGTCATCAGCTTTCTCTCGCCCTGCGTGCTGCCGCTGGTGCCGCCCTATCTCGTCTACCTCACCGGCGCGAGCGTCGAGCAGGTGGCGCAGGACGGCGCAAGCCGCACCGCCAAGCGCGCGATCATGCTGGCGGCGGTCGCCTTCGTGCTCGGCTTTTCCACCGTGTTCGTCGCGCTCGGCGCGAGCGCGAGCGTCGTCGGCGGCCTCGTGCGCGCCTGGTCGGCGGAGCTGGCGATGGTGGCGGGCGTCGTCATCATCGTCATGGGGCTGCATTTCCTCGGGCTGACGCGGATCGGTTTCCTGATGCGCGAGGGAAGGGTGCAGGTCGGCAAGCCGGTCGGGCTGTGGGGCGCTTATGTGATGGGGCTCGCTTTCGCCTTCGGCTGGACGCCGTGCATCGGGCCGATCCTCGCCGCCATCCTGTCGGTGGCCGCGGCGGAGGCGACGGTGGCGAAGGGCGCGGGCCTGCTCGCGGTCTATTCGGCCGGGCTCGGCATTCCGTTTCTGCTCGCGGCCTTCGCGGTGGAACGCTTCTCGGCGCTGTTCGCGCGCTTCAAGAAGCATCTCGCCACCGTGGAAAAGGTGATGGGCGTGCTCCTGATCCTCACCGGCATCGGCTTCCTCACCGGCGCGATCACCTCGGCCAGCATCTGGATTCTGGAAACGTTTCCGGGGCTGGCGAATTTCGGGTGAAAACGTATCACGGGGCGCGGGTGTCGGGTGATCGGCATCCCGGACGCGACGCGGCGCGACAGCGATGCGGCGCAGACCCGGGATCGTATCTAGTGCTGCCGGTGAAATGGTCCCGGATCAGCAGCGCACCGCTTTCGCGCTGCGCAGCATCCGGGACAAGAGTGCTGCGGCATTGCATGCCGCGCGGCATCCGGGACACAATCGAAGAATGGAGCGGCAATTTTTCGTCTACATTCTCGCGAACCGTCCGCGTGGCGTGCTTTACGTCGGCGTCACTGGCGATCTCGCGCGCCGTATCCATGCCCACAAGATCAAGGCCGCTCCCGGATTTACCGAGCGATACGGCGTGAGCGTGCTCGTTCATGTCGAGGCCTATGCCTCGATTGTCGAGGCGCGGGTGCGCGAGCATTCACTCAAGCGTTGGCGCCGTGCATGGAAGATTGCGCTTGTCGAAGAACGCAATCCCGATTGGCGGGATCTGTCCGATCAGATCTGAGGGATGCGTGTCCGCGAGACGCAGCATCTGGACATTGATACCGTGCTTGCAACTCGTATCCCGGGCGCGGCGCTGCGCGACAGCGATGCGGCGCAGACCCGGGATCGTTTTCGAGCGCTGCCGGTGAAATGGTCCCGGATCAGCAGCGCACCGCTTTCGCGCTGCGCAGCA
>JBEBWH010000225.1:0-5528 GCA_040392305.1 Bradyrhizobium sp.
GCACGAACGGATCGCCTTCCATGATCATGCGATCGGCGAAGGTGCCGCTGTCGCCTTCGTCGGCGTTGCAGACGATGTATTTCTGCGTGGCCGCAGCCTTCGCCACCGTGTCCCACTTGATGCCGGTGGGAAAGCCCGCGCCGCCGCGCCCGCGCAGGCCGGATTCCGTCACTTCCGCGACGATCGCCTGCGGCCCGATCTCCAGCGCGCGCGCCAGGCCGCGCGTGCCGCCATGGGCGCGGTAGTCGTCGAGCGATTTCGGATCGACGATGCCGCAGCGCGCGAAGGTCAGCCGCGTCTGCCGCTTGAGGAACGGAATGTCCTCCGGGTCGCCGAGATGCAGCGCGTGGGTCCCGCCGTCGATGATGGCGTCGAGTACGCCTGCCGCATCCGCAGGCGTAACAGGCCCATAGGCAATGCGGCCGCCGCCTTCGCCTGCCGCCTCCACCATCGGCTCCAGCCAATGCAGGCCGCGCGAACCGGTGCGCACGATGTCGATCGCGACGCCACGCCGCGCCGCGTGAGCATGCAATGCATCCACGATACGGTCGGCGTCGAGCGCCACCGCAATCGCATCGCAGGGAACGAACAGGCGAAGGCTCATCGCTCGACCTCCGCAAGCAACGCATCGAGCTTGGCCTCATCGAGCCGCGCCACGATCCGCCCGTCGAGCATGGCCGACGGCGCGGCCGAGCACAGGCCGAGACAATAGACCGGCTCCAGCCCCACCCGGCCGTCGGCGGTCGTCTCGCCGAAGCCGACCCCGAGGCGCTGTTCGGCGCGCGAGGCGAGCCGCTCGCCGCCCATCGACTGGCAGGCCTCGGCGCGGCACAGCTTCAGCGTATGCGTCGGCGGCGGGGACTGGCGGAAGTCATGATAGAAGGTGACGACGCCATGCACCTCGGCACGCGAAATGTTCAGCGCCTCGGCGATCAGCGCCTCCGCCTCGCGGTCGATATAGCCGAACGTCTCCTGCAGCGCGTGCAGGATCGGCAGCAGCGCACCGGGCATGCCCTTTTTCTCGTCGATGACGCTGCGCGCGACTGAGCCGCTCCAGGCGCTCCATTGGGTCACAACATCTCCCCCGAACCGTCGATTGCTGGGACATCGCCTTGCCGGCGAAACAGGTTGATCTGTCTCCAAGTTTAGAACGGTTGCAATATGAAATCATGTGCACTTCGAAATATGAACCGAAGTGCCACTATGACAGCCCGCGAGAAGCGGTTCCGGCCCCATCTCCGGTTCCCGGCTACCTGTCGGCCTTCAGCGCTGTATTGGAACAGGCAGCCTCTCAGACGCGCCATCTTTCAAGCCGGCGCGGCGCCTCGCCCCGGCCGACCTGCCCGCATCCCTGGCGGCGTGTCGCAGCTCTCAGGCGGCCGGCTGTCCGGCCTTCGCCGCCCGCACCGCCTGCCACCAGGTCTCGACCGCCGACGCTTCGGCCGGCAGATAGGTGATCAGCGGGTCGGCGAAACGATCCCATTCGCTGCGAAATTTCGACGACACCGAGGTCAGCACCGGCACCCCGGCCTCGACGGCGGCGATGAAGGCGGGCATCAGCCCCTCGCGCGCGGCCTCGAGCTTGCCGAACTTGCTCAGCACCACGAGATCGCAGCCCTCTGCGATGTCGCGGCAGACCGCCGCGCTCGCGGTGGTCGCCCCAGACGCATCGAGGTGGCAGGCTTCCGACCCGACGCCCAGATCCTGAAAGATCGAAAAACGGCGACCGTCACGAATGCTGCGCAGATAGCCCGCATTGCAGGCGCGGCGTTCCAGGCCGTGCCCCTCCGCCACGACGCCGGCGATCCGCGCCGATGGCTGCCAGCGCGCCACCAATTCGGAAAACAGGCCCTGAATATCCGTACCGCCGGTCGCGCCCTGCACCACCGCGACGGGTTTCACAGCGACGTCCATCGTGATGCCTCCTGTATCGCAGCGAATACTACGCCGATCCGCGGCACGATCAATTCGCAATGTCATGCGAAACGAAGGACCGTGCGAAGCGCCTCATTCCAAAGCAGCAGAAGCGGTTTGCCCGCTCGGCCGCATTGCCGTGTAAGGTCTCCGTCTCCCCTTCAACCGGCAGAGAGATCCGATGAAAGCCTATGCCTATACCGAAAACGGCCCCGCCATTGTGGACGCCCCCTCCCCTGCGCCGACAGGTCCGCAGGTTCTGGTTCGTGTCCGGGCGGCCGGCCTCAATCGCGCCGACCTCGGCATCGCCAAGGGCCACGTTCACGGCCCGACCGGCGGCATCGGCACCATTCTCGGCATGGAATGGGCCGGCGAAGTCGTTGCGGTGGGACCCGATGCCAGGAACGTCGCGATCGGCGACCGTGTGATGGGCTCCGGAACCGCGACCTTCGCCGAATATACGCTTGCGGATCATGGCCGCCTGTTCCCCATTCCCGACGGCATGGATTTCGTACAGGCCGCGACGCTGCCGCTCGCGCTGACGACGATGCACAATGCGCTGGTCACGGTCGGCCGATTGCAGCAGGGCCAGTCGGTGCTCATCCAGGGCGCGAGCGCCGGCGTCGGGCTGATGGGATTGCAGATCGCACGGCTGAAGGGCGCCAAGCCGGTGATCGGCTCGTCGACGGATGCCGCCCGCCGCGCCCGGCTCGGCGAATTCGGCGCCGGGCTTGCGATCGACTCGCGCGATGACGGCTGGGTGCGGGCGGTGCTGCAGGCCACCGGCGGCGCGGGCGTCGACCTCATCATCGATCAGATCTCGGGCAACGTCGCCAACCAGAACCTCGCCGCCACGAAGGTGATGGGACGCATCGTCAATGTCGGCCGGCTCGGCGGCAGCCACGGCGATTTCAATTTCGATCTGCACGCCGCGCGCCGCATCGACTATGTCGGCGTGACCTTCCGCACCCGCTCGATCGAGGAGGTCCGCGACATCTTCACGGCGGTGCGCGCGGATATCTGGCCGGCGGTGGAGGACGGCACGCTGAAGCTGCCGATCGACAAGGTGTTCGCCTTCACCGATATCGCGCAGGCCTATGCGCGCATGGAAGCCAACCAGCACTTCGGCAAGATCGTGGTTGCGATCGCCTGACATCAGAACGCTTTTCGTTCGCAACAGCAGATGCAGACGCGACTCGTTCGCGCCTGCATTTTTCTTTCGGGCAGCACCGCGACCATAGTCAGGCGCCGCGCTTTCCTCTGGCGGGAAGCCCTGCTAGATCACCGCGCATGAGCGACGATGTTGCCATCCGAAAAAGCCGCGTTGCCGCAATCTCGGTGATTGCGAGCGGCAGCCTTGCCGCCGCCAAATTCGTCGTCGGCATCGCCATCGGCAGCCTCGCGCTGATCTCCGAAGCGCTGCATTCGTCGATCGATCTCGTCGCGACCGTGATCACCTGGGTGGTGGTGCGGTTCTCCGATCGCCCGGCCGACGACGAACATCACTACGGCCACGGCAAATTCGAAAGCCTGTCGGCGCTGGGCGTCATCGCGCTGCTTTACATTCTGGCGGGCGGCATCGTGGTGGAGGCCGTCAGCCGGCTGCGCGAAGGCGCGCCGATGCCGAAGCTGTCGGTCATCCCGTTTCTGGTGCTGTTCGCGGACATCGCGGTGAACTTCTGGCGCGCCCGCGCCCTGCATCGCACCGCGCGCGAAACCGGCAGCCAGGCGCTCGCCGCCGACGCGCTGCATTTCACCTCCGATCTGCTCGGCACCTTCGCCGTCATCATCGGGCTCGGCCTTGCCGCGTTCGGCCACGCCTGGGGCGACGCCGCGGCCGCCATCGGCGTCGCGGTCATCATCTCGATACTCGGCCTGCGGCTCGGCCGCACGACCATCGAAACCCTGCTCGATCGCGCGCCGGACGGTGCCGCCGCGACCGCCGCCGACGCCATCCGCTCGGTCGCGGGCGTGGTGGCGCTCGAGCGCACGCGCGTGCGCAAGGTCGGGCCGACCTATTTCATCGACGCCACCGTGCAGGTGCCGCGCACGCTGCCGATCGACCGCATCGACGACATCAAACGGAGCGTCGAACGCGCCCTCGCCAAGGCCTTCGGCGACGCCGACTTGACCTTCACCACCGTTCCGGTCGCGCGCGACAACGAAAGCGTGCGCGAGCGCATCATGGTGATCGCCCGCAACAAGGGCCTCGCCATCCACCATGTCACCGTGCACGACCTCGGCGACCGCCTGACCGTCAGCCTCGACCTCGAGGTCGACGGCGACATGCCGCTCGGTGACGCGCATGCCATCACGCTCGAACTGGAAGCCGCCATTCGCAATGACTTCGGCACCGAGGTCGAGATCGATACCCATATCGAACCGCTGGAGCCCGAGCTGCCGCAAGGCGCGGATGCTTCATCCGAACGCATCGCCATCATCCGCCATGCGCTCGCGGAAATCGCATCGACCCATCAGGGCATCGGCGACATTCACAATGTCCGGGTGCGCGAAACCGAAGCCGGCGAGGTCGTCAATTTCCATTGCCGAACCTCGGCCGCGATGCCGGTGATCGACGTGCACGAGCACGTCGACGAGATCGAGCGCGCGCTGCGTCGCGCGTTTCCCAGCATCCGCCGCGTCATCAGCCACGCCGAGCCGGCGCGCTAAGGAAGCACTCCACCCGCCGTTCCCGTTTCGGACTCGTTTTGAGGCGCGCGAGCGCTCTGATTCTGTCGGGGACAAGATTTATTTCACGTTAACGAATCGTTGACTCTCGACAGAGTCGAAAAAGTGGATTCAAATCGAATCGATTCGAGGCGCGGGGATACGCAGCGAATCGCAAGCGGCGATCAGACGGCGAAGGGGCAACGGCATGTCACAGTCACACGCGGCAGACGCGTGCGGACAATCCGATTCCATCCAGGGATTGGCGCAGTCGATTGCAAGGCCCGCCTATTCCCGCCTGCTCAATGCGGAGCCGCTGCTGCGCCGCGCGGTGCCCATTCTCATCATCGCCTTCCTTGTCACGATCTGCGTCGGCGCGATCGTGCAGGTGCTCGATCAGAACCGCCGCAAGGATGCGTCGGCCACCCGCGACCTCGCCGCCCTCGGCGATCTGCTCGCGGCGCGCCTCGCCAATATCGGCGGTCTCGGCGCCGATCGCGCCGCGCGTCTCGACGCCCTGCTGCCGTCGCTCATTCCCGCCTGGGGCCTGGCCGCTCCCCGTCACATCGTGATCGCGAGCGCCGAGCGCCGCGTGCTCGCGCACAATATGGCGACGCCGGCGATCGCGCTCGCCGACCTGATGGAGGCGGTCGAGCCGCTGCTGCTGGCGCCGGCCAGGGACGGGATCATGCGCATCGCGCTGGCCGACGGCCGCGAGGCGCTGGCGACGCTGCGACTGGTGAAATCGCTGCCCGGTCACGTCATCGTCGTTCAGGAAAGCGGCTCATCGCTGTGGTCGCCGGACTCGATGCTGGCGCTGACGCTTTCCGCCACCACCGGCTTCGTCGTGCTGATCCTCGGCTTCGCCTTCCACTGGCAATCGACGCGCGCACGCGAAGGCGACCTGATCAACGACGCCGTGCGCGGCCGCATCGACACCGCGCTCA
>JBEBWH010000226.1:0-5509 GCA_040392305.1 Bradyrhizobium sp.
TCCCGCCTCCTCCGCCACCGGCTCGTAGAGTTCGGCCACGTCGCGCGCCACGGCGCTGAGGTCGATGTCGGCCAGCGCGCCCGAGGGGGCGCCCGCCTCGGCCCGCGCGATCATCAGCAGCGCATTGAAGGTGCGGATCAGCTTGTCGCTTTCGCCGATGGTTGCTTCCAGCGCCTCGCGCCGCGCCGCGCCGTCGGCGCCATCGCGCAGCGCCGCCTCGGCCACGGTGCGCAGCCGCGTCAGCGGCGTCTTGAGGTCGTGCGCGATGTTGTCGGACACCTCCTTGAGGCCCGCCATCAGCATCTCGATGCGCTCCAGCATGCCGTTGAGGTTCTGTGCCAGACGATCGAGTTCGTCGCCGCTGCGCCCCACCGGCAGCCGCTCGGACAGGTCGCCGGCCATGATGCGCCGCGTCGCGCCGGTCATGGCGTCGATCCGGCGCAGCACGCGGCGGCCGACGAACACGCCGCCGCCGATGCCCAGCACCATCACGACAAGCAGCGACCATTGCGCCGCCGAGGCGACGATGCTCAGAAGATGCCGCCGCTCCTCGAGGTCGCGACCGACCAGCAGGCGGAAACCGCCCCCGATCTGCGCCACCCGCACCAGCGCGCGATGGTTGGCGGTGTCCTGCTCGTCGAGCCGGCGATAGGCGACCTCCGACCAGCCGTCGGAGCCCATCACGCCGGGCGACAGCGAATCGATGTTGCCGGCGATCGCCTGCCCGCTCGACGACATCAGCAGATAGAGATTGGCGCCGGGGCGCAGCGCGCGGCTCTCGACCGAGAACACCAGCCCGCGCAGGCCCGCGCGTTCGTAGCGGTCGTTCAGTTCCTGAAATTCCGTCTGCACCGTGGCGGCGATCTGCTCGGTGATCATGCGGCGCGTATTCCAGGCGAAATAGCCCAGCAGCGACGCCGCGAACAGCGCGAACAGGAACAAATAGGCGAGCGTCAGGCGAAACGCCGTCGTGCGGATCAGCTTACCGAAGGCCGTCACGGAGCATATATCCGGCGCCGCGAATGGTGTGCAGCAAGGGGCGGTCGAAACCCTTGTCGATCTTGGAGCGCAGCCGCGAGATATGCACGTCGATGACGTTGGTCTGCGGATCGAAGTGATAATCCCACACGTTCTCCAGCAGCATCGTGCGCGTCACCACCTGCCCGGCATGGCGCATCAGATATTCGAGCAGGCGAAACTCGCGCGGCTGCAGGCTCAGCTCTTCCTCGCCGCGCGTCACGCGATGGGTGAGCCGATCGAGTTCGAGATCGCCCACGCGATAGACGGTGTCTTCCGTCGGGCCGCTGCGGCGGCGCGACAGCACCTCGACGCGCGCAAGCAGTTCGGCGAAGGAATACGGCTTCGGCAGATAGTCGTCGCCGCCGGCGCGCAGGCCCTTGATGCGGTCATCGACCTGCCCCAGCGCCGACAGGATCAGCGCGGGCGTCTGATTGCCGCCGGCGCGCAGCGCGCCGATCACCGACAGGCCGTCGCGCTTGGGCAGCATCCGATCGACGACCAGCACGTCGTAGTTGCCGCTTTCGGCCAGCGCCAGACCTTCCTCGCCGTCGTCGGCGCGATCGGCGACATGGCCGACCTCGCGAAAGGCTTTGACGAGATAATCGGCGGACTCGCGGTCGTCTTCAATAATCAGCAGGCGCATCGGGCTTTCGGATGAGGTCAGGACTGGCTGCATGTCGTTTCACCATGACGCGGCGGATGCCCTGGCGCAAGCAGTCGGTCCGGCATCCGTGAATAAAGAGCGGGCGGCGAAGCCGGGGAAACTTCACCGCCCGCAAGCCCTCCGACGGAGGGGGGCGTTTTCCGTCAGGGGCAGGACGCGGGAGCGAGCCATTTGCGACCCGCTCCCAGGGATGAATCGTCAGCGGGGGCGACTGAAGCTGCCGATCCGTCCCATTCCGTCAGCCCTTGCCAAGCGGCAGGGCCACGAACCGCGAGCCGTCGCCGGAGCGAACGCGCATCAGGATAGTGTGCTTGGAGTCCTTGCGGGCATCCGCCACCGCGTCGCGCACATCGCCCGGCGAGGACACTTCCTTGCCGCCGACTTCGAGGATCACATCGCCCTCCTTGAAGCCGCGCTCGGCGGCGACGCTGTTCGGATCGACATCGGTGACGACGACGCCGTCCTTGCCCGCGCCGGCGACACTCGACGCCGGGGCGACGCTGAGACCGAGACGCGGCACCGCGTCGCGATCGCCGCGACGGCTCTGGCCACCACGATCGTCGCCACGTCCGTTACGCGCGTCGCGCTGCTTAGGCAGTTCGCCGAGCGTCAACTCGACGGTCTTTTCCTTGCCGTCGCGCAGCGTGGTGAGCTTCACCGTCTCGCCCGGCGCGAGCGAGCCGATCTTGCGCGCCAGCACGCGGGCATCCTTCACGCTCTCGCCATTCACCGCGGTGATGACGTCGCCGGATTCGATGCCGGCCTTGTCCGCCGGGCTGCCGCGCTGCGGCTCGGCCACCAGCGCGCCCTCCGCCTTCTTCAGGCCGAGGCTGTCGGCGATATCCTGCGTCACCGGCTGAATCTGCACGCCGATCCAGCCGCGGCTGACGCTGCCCTTGTCCTTGAGCTGGGCGACGACCTGCTTCACGGTCGAGGCCGGAATCGAGAACGCGATGCCGACATTGCCGCCGGAGGGCGAGTAGATCGCGGTGTTGACGCCCATCACCTCGCCGTCGATGTTGAACGAGGGACCGCCGGAGTTGCCCTTGTTGATCGGCGCGTCGATCTGGATGAAGTCGTCATACGGCCCGCTGCCGATGTCGCGGCCGCTCGCCGAGACGATACCGGCCGTCACCGTGCCGCCAAGGCCGAACGGATTGCCGACCGCCAGCACCCAGTCGCCGATGCGCGGCTTGGCTTCCGAAAGTTTTGCGAAGGGGAACGTGGTCGAGCCGCCATCGACCTTGATCAGCGCGATATCCGTGCGCGGATCGGTGCCGATCACCTTGGCGGTATAGGTCTTGCCGTCGTCGGTGCGGACATCGACCTCGTCGGCGCCGTCGACGACGTGATTGTTGGTCACTGCATAGCCGTCGGCCGAGATGAAGAAGCCGGAGCCCTGCCCCGTCACCATGCGGCGATGCCCGCGGCCGCCGCGCATGCCGGGCATGCCTTCCTGTCCGCCGAAGCGGCGGAAGAAGCGTTCCATCGGCGAGCCG
The DNA here is from genome assembly GCA_040392305.1 of Bradyrhizobium sp. Lineage (GTDB taxonomy): Bacteria > Pseudomonadota > Alphaproteobacteria > Rhizobiales > Xanthobacteraceae > PRO6. The sequence continues at coordinate 3,184 of JBEBWH010000226.1, forward strand.
GGCGGGAACGGCATGTCTTCCATGTTGGCTGCGTTGTCGTCGCCGTTGATCTTGACGCGGACGGAGATCACCGACGGCTTCACGCGCTCGACGACATCGGCAAAGCCGACCGGCCGCTGCACATTCTTCACGGCGCTATCGACTTGGGCATGAGCTGGCGTGGCGATGAAATCATACTGGCCGGGCGACGGTGCTAGGCCATAGGCGGCCGCGCCGAGGCCGGCGACGACAGAAGCCATCAACGCGAATTTGCGGACGGCGAGCAGCGAGCGGCGCGGCGCGGCCGGCGGCGCGGGGGTGGATTGCGTGGGAGAGACGGGCGCGTCGAGTTTGTCGGTCATGGTCGAATGCTCCGGGTTGTTCTTGCGGGGCGCGCAGCGGCGCACCGTGTCAACGCCGAAGATGGATCATCGCGCCTTACAGGGCGCTGACCGGCGGATTAATCTTTCGTAATCTTCGCGATGTGAAAGCAACTGGGGAGTTTCGGCGAAACACCTGAAAAATCAGGCTTGGCCGGCCGCCGGGCCGTGTGATGTGTCCGGCTCCGTCGCATCCTGCTGCGCGAGCAGGCGGGCGAGCCGGGCCTCCTCCTCGGGCGTCAACGGCGGCTGGACCGGCGTTTCGCCAGCGTGCGCGGCGCGACGGCGGCCCCGCACCCACAGCGCAATGCCGCCACCGCCGAGCACCAGCGGCGGCACCAGCCACAACAGCAGCGTGTGCAGCTCGAAACGCGGCTTGAGCAGCACGAACTCGCCATAGCGGGCGACGAGAAAATCGAGCACCTGCGCGTCGCTGTCGCCCTTGCCGATACGCTCGCGCACCAGGATGCGCAGATCGCGGGCCAGCGGCGCATCGGAATCGTCGATCGACTGGTTCTGGCAGACCATGCAGCGGATTTCGCGCGAGAGATTGCGCGCCCGCAACTCCTGCCCGGCATCCGGCATCACCTCGTCGGGCTGCACCGCCCGCGCGGATGGGGCCGCCACGATGAGCGCGGCGAACAGCGCTGCGGCGAACCGTTTGGCGAACCGTTTCATGGCGTCTGCGCCGTCTGCAACGCGCGCATCGCGCGTGCGGGCCGCGGCGCGCCGACGCGCAGCCGGCGATCCGACAGCGAGAACGCGCCGCCGAGCGCCATCATCAGCGGACCGAACCAGATCAGCAGCACCAGCGGCTTGTAATACATCCGCACCGATATCGCGCCGGCGTCATTGGTGTCGCCGAGGGACACGTAGATCTGGCTGGCGCCACGGCTCAGCAGCGCCGCCTCTGTGGTGGACGACGCGCGCGCGGTAAAGTTGCGCTTGGACGGCGACAGCACGCCGACCGTCTTGCCATCGAGCATGATCGTGAACTGCGCGATCTGCTCGCGGAAATTCGGCCCCTGCCGCTCGCCGACGCCATCGAGCCGCGCGCTATAGGCGCCGATGGTCGCGACGTCGCCGGGCTTCATCGAGGCGATGTGCTCCGAGTTCCAGGTCGTCTCGCAGACGATGCCGATCACGGCAACGCCGATGCCGGCATGGGCGAGCGCCCGGCCCCAGGTCGAGCGCGGCTGGCCGATGGCGCGGCGCAGCGCGATGTTGAACGGCACCTTGAACAGCGCGATGCGCTCGGCCACTTCCACCGCCGCGCCGATGATGACGAACACCGCAAGCCCGATCATCAGCGGCGCCAGCACCGCGCCGCCGCGCATCCAGGCGATCAGCACCGCCATCGTCACGAGGGCGGCAAGCCCCGCCGCCAGCAGCCGCTGCGCGACGCCGAGCAGATCGCCGCGCTTCCACGCCAGCAGGCTGCCGAACGGCACCGCCAGCAGCAGCGGCACGAACAGCGGCACGAAAGTGAGATTGAAGAACGGCGGGCCGACGGAAATCTTGTCGCCGGTCACGACTTCGAGCGCCAGCGGATAGAGCGTGCCGATGAACACGGTGGCGCAGGCCGTGGTCAGCAGCAGATTGTTGAGCACCAGCGCGCCCTCGCGCGACACCGGCGCGAACAGGCCGCCCTGCTTGAGCGACGACGCCCGCCAGGCATAGAGCGCGAGGCTGCCGCCGATGAACAGGCAGAGGATGAGCAGGATGAACACGCCGCGCGTCGGGTCGGTGGCGAAGGCGTGCACCGAGGTCAGCACGCCCGAGCGGACGAGGAAGGTGCCGAGCAGCGACAGCGAGAAGGTCAGGATCGCGAGCAGCACGGTCCAGACCTTGAGCGCATCGCGCTTTTCCATCACCACCGCCGAATGCAGCAGCGCGGTGCCGGCCAGCCACGGCATCAGCGAGGCGTTCTCCACCGGGTCCCAGAACCACCAGCCGCCCCAGCCGAG
>JBEBWH010000227.1:0-5489 GCA_040392305.1 Bradyrhizobium sp.
GTGCTGGCTCTTTCCGCAGAACGAGCAATACAGGGTGTTCTTGGAGTCGCGGTTTCCGACCTTGCTCATTCCTGTCTCCGTCCGCCGTGATCGTTCCGGGTTGCCTTCCGTTCTGGAGGAGCAAAATTCATACCGAAACGACCCATACAAATCCGATGCCGCGATAGATCGCGGCCAGTCCGAAAAGTCCGGCCCTAGGACCGGGGTGCCGTAACAGGCGATGCTGACACCCGACTATCAAAATTTCACTAATCGGGAAACCGCATCACCAGGTCATCAAGCTGCTAAGTCGCAAGCTGCCAACTTTAGCGTGATTTGGCCAGCCGGCGCGACCCCTTCGCGCCGGAAATCGCTCCAATGTGACCCGCCGCCGGCGCAGCCGGCGCGGGAACAGGAACTTTTGCGCCGTTACGCCGCAGCCGCGTCACGACCGGTTTGTCACGACGGCTTGGCCGCGGCGGCGGCCGCCGCCGGCGTCACTTCCTCGGCGCGCTTGTCGATCACCTTGTCGACGAGACCGAACTCCTTCGCAGCCTCCGCCGTAAGGAACTTGTCGCGCTCCAGAGCGTCCTCGATCGCCTTGTACTCCTGGCCGGTGTGCCTGACGTAAATCTCGTTGAGGCGCTTCTTGAGATTCAAAATCTCCTGCGCGTGCAGCATGATGTCGGTGGCCTGGCCCTGGAAGCCGCCGGACGGCTGGTGCACCATGATGCGGGCGTTGGGTAGCGCGAAGCGCATGTCCTTCTCGCCGGCGGCAAGCAGGAGCGAGCCCATCGAGGCCGCCTGCCCGGTGCACAGCGTGGAGACCGGCGGCCGGATGAACTGCATCGTGTCGTAGATCGCCAGCCCCGATGTCACCACCCCGCCGGGCGAGTTGATGTACATCGAGATTTCCTTCTTCGGGTTCTCGGCTTCGAGGAACAGAAGCTGCGCCACCACCAAGGTGGACATGCCGTCCTCGACCGGCCCGGTCAAAAAGATGATCCGCTCCTTCAGGAGGCGCGAGAAGATGTCGTAAGCCCGTTCGCCGCGGTTGGTCTGCTCGACCACCATCGGAACGAGATTCATATAGGTCTCAATCGGATCGCGCATAAATCACCTGAAAGTTGTCGCGGGCATTCGATTCGGGTTCAACCGGCGTTTCGCGAACGGCTGGGAGCCAGGCGAACGCCCGTGATGCAGGACGTCGGTGGTCAACAACAGATAGGCCGCCGCAGGCCAAGGACAAGCCCAAAGGGCGAGACCGGCCGACCGGCGCGACCCGGAGCGGTGCGGCTCGCGCCACTCCCGGCCAGTGACCGAGTGAAGCCGATTCGCGCCGGCTCTGCCACGCACCAGAGCCGCCGCGACCGTCCTTCCCGCTGCTATGCTTAACGGCGAACGCCCGGCCAGCACGGCCGGGCGGTCCGTTCTCGTCTGCGTCCGGGGGCAATCAGGCCGGGGCCGTCTCGTCCTCGTCGTCCTTGAGCAACTCCTCGCGGCTCACCGGCTTCTCGGTGACGTTCGCAAGCTCGAGGACGAAATCGACCACCTTGTCCTCGTAGATCGGGGCGCGGAGCTGGGCTAGCGCCTGCGGATTGCTGCGATAGAAGTCCCACACTTCCTTCTCGCGCCCCGGCATCTGGCGCGCGCGCTCGATCACGGCGCGGCCGACCTCGTCCTCGCTGACGGTGATGCTGTTCTTCTCGCCGATCTCGGACAGCACGAGACCCAGACGGACGCGGCGATCGGCGATCTTGCGATACTCTTCCTGCGCCGCTTCCTCGGTGGTGTTCTCGTCGGCGAAGGTCTTGCCGGCGGACTGCATCTCGGCCTTGATCGAGTTCCACATCAGATTGAACTCGTCCTCCACCAGCGAGGGCGGCGGATCGAAGCGATGGGCCTGATCGAGCTGGTCGAGCAGCTTGCGCTTGACGCGCTGGCGCGTGACGCCGGCATATTCGGCCTTGATGCGCTCGCGCACCGCTTCCTTGAGCTTGTCGAGGCTCTCCATGCCGAGCGTCTTGGCGAACTCGTCGTCGATCGTGACCTCGCCCGGCGCTTCGATCGCGGTGGCGGTGGTCTCGAACTCGGCGGGCTTGCCGGCCAGTTCGGCATTCGCATAGTTGGCCGGGAACGACACTTTCAGCGTCCGCGTCTCGTCCGCGCCGATGCCGATCAACTGCTCCTCGAAGCCCGGAATGAAGGTGTTGGAGCCGATCAGCACGGCGATGCCCTCGCCGCTGCCGCCCTCGAACGGCGTGCCGTCGATGGTGCCCTTGAACGAAATCGTGACGCGATCGCCCGTTTCCGCCTTGGCGCCCTCGGCCTTCGCCGCGAACGGACGGTTCTGGTCGGCGATGCGCTTGATGGCGTCGTCGGTGTCGCTGTCGCTGACCTCGGCGACCGGCTTCTCAAGCGAGAACGACTTGAAGTCGGCGAGCGTGATCGCCGGCACCACTTCGATGGCGACGCTGTAGACCAGATCGCTCTTGCCCTCGAGCAGCGCCTCGACGTCCTTCTGCTCGCTCGGCATCGTCACCTTCGGCTCGGTGGCAAGCCGGAAGCCACGCTCGGTGAACACCCGCGAATTGGTGTCGCGGATCAGCTCGTCGATGGTCTCCGCCTTGACCGAACGGCCATACACCTTCTTGAGATGCGCGACCGGCACCTTGCCGGGACGGAAGCCGTTGAGGCGAACCTTGTCCTTGAGGTCCACCAGCTTCTCGTCGACCTTGGCGTCGATGTCGGCTGCCGGGACGCTGATCTCGAATTCGTGCTTCAGTCCGTCGGCGACGGTCTCCTTCACCTGCATGGCGTCTGTCTTCTTCCGCTTGCCCGCACTGCCGCGGGGTTCATGGTCCACGTTCCGAACGCACGGCTATTGCCTTGCGTCAATGCTCCCTGGACAGATAGCCGCTCGCGCCTAGGCTGTCCGAAAAATCGTCATGTGCAAACGCAACTGCGCTTGGTGCGGGCGGAGGGACTCGAACCCCCACAACTTTCGTCACTGGAACCTAAATCCAGCGCGTCTACCAGTTCCGCCACGCCCGCGTAGAGCACCATGTCCGGCCGCGATGCCGCGGGCGGCGGGCTTATAACACGAGGCTGCCCTTCCGCAGCAAAAAAATGGCATAAATGGTCGCCTTGATGAGCGCCCCGACTTTGCCGCAACTTAACCGCAATGACCAGACGGGGCATCGATGCGCCAATGCCGCTTATAGCCCATCCTCCTTTACCGCTGACCCGGCGCACCGTCCTTAACGGCCTCGGCCTCGCGCTGACCGCGCCGCTGATTCGACCGGCAGCGGCGCAGGCTCCCGGCACGCTGACGATCCGCCTTGGCCTCGGCACCCTGCCGCTGCGCGCTGGCGCGCCGCCTTCCGCGGTCGCCTTGGTGGAAACCGCCCCTCGGCTCCCCCGCTTCCGGCAGGGCGACACCATCGCGCTCACCGTCGCTAACGCATTGACCTCCCCTGCGGTTCTAAACTGGCGCGGCCTCGACGGGGTTCCTGCCGCGGCCCCCGTGGCGGCGATCCCGCCGGGTGGCGAGACCGCCCTCACACTACCACTTCGCCACGCCGGGACGCTGCTCGGCGAAATCACGCCGGCCGACGGGTCGCTGCCCGCAGCCGCATTCGCCGTCGTGGTCGATGAGAAAGCCACGCCCGACGTGGATCGGGACGAGATGCTGCTGATCGAGGAATGGCGCTTGCGTGACGATGGGCATGCGATCGCCGCCGGACAGGATTCGAGCAACGCGTCAAATGCCTTCACGGTCAACCGCAAGAGCTCGCTCAAACTCTCCGCTGCGCCCAATAGCCGACTAAGACTACGCTTCATCAATGGATCGCAACGATCTGTTATTGCAATAAGAATTCCGGACAGAGAGATTCGCATTGTTGCCATCGACAGCCGCCCGGCCGAGCCCTATATCGCTCACAACAGCCAGCTCGTTCTGGCGCCGGGAAGCCGGGTTGATACAATCATCGACGTCACCCAGCCGCCCGGCTCGACCGCACCGATCCTGCTGCACGACGGACAGGAGCTACGCACCATCGGCGCGCTGTTTTGCACCGGGCAACCGGCCATCCGGGCAACACCGCTTCCCGCTCCGGCATCGCTGCCGACCGAAGGGCTTCCGGAAAAGCTCGACCTTGCCCGCGCCGTCCGGGTGGAACTTCCGCTCGACAGCCCCCCGTGGACGCCGTCCGCCGCCCTCGATGCGGCCGAACCTGTATTCCGTGCCAAACGGGGACGGACTGTCACGCTCACTATCAAAAATGCCGGACAGCGGCCGATGATATTCCGTCTGCAAGGGCATCACGCCCGGCTGCTGGACCGGCTCGACGACGGCTGGAAGCCCTATTGGGTGGACACATTGCCGGTCCGGTCCGGCACTACGGAGCGCCTTGCCTTCCTCGCTGAATTTTCCGGCGAGTACCGACTCGAGACGAGCCTGCTGGCGTGGGACGCGCCGCGCCTGGCGGCGTCCTATGTGATCGAATAAACCTCAGTATTCGATCCCGAACTGGTCGTAGAGCCGCCGGAACACCGCCGGCAGAACCTCGGGCAGATCCTCGGCGATCAGTCCCGGCCCCGCTTCAGCGCCGGCCTCGCCATGCATCCAGACGGCGATGGCGGCCGCCTCGAACCAGGCAACGCCTTGCGCCAGCATGGCGCCGATGATCCCGGCCAGCACGTCGCCCGACCCTGCCGTCGCCAGCCATGGCGGCGCGTTAGCGGCGATCGCGGCCCGGCCGTCGGGAGACGCGACCACCGTATCCGGCCCCTTGAGCACCACCACGCAGCCGCTCATCCGCGCCGCTTCGCGCGCCAGCTCAAGTTTTGAATTAGGTTCATTATTTTCATTCAATGATTTGAATATTCTGTTAAATTCCCCATTATGAGGCGTCAGCACGACGCCGCCGCCAGCCTTGCTGACGGCATCGAACAGGAGGAGAGGATCGTCGGCAAAGCTGGTGAGCGCATCGGCATCGAGCACCACACCTCGCGTGTCGGACAGCGCGGCCAGCACCATGCTGCGCGTCCGCTCGCCGACCCCTGCCCCCGGTCCGATCACACAGGCATTCAGCCGGGCGTCCGCCAGCATTGCCAAAAACTCCGACCCGGTATCGACCCCGCGCACCATCACCGCGGTCACCGCCGCCGCATTGACCGGCAACGCCTCGCGCGGCGACGCGACCGTGACGAGCCCCGCCCCGCCACGCAGCGCCCCTCGCGCGGAGAGCCGCGCCGCGCCGGTCGTCGCCAGTCCACCCGAGACGACCACCGCATGGCCTCGGCTGTATTTGTGCCCGCCGGCCCCCGGCACCGGAAAATGCGAGGCCCACAGATCCGGGTCGTTCTCGAAGGCTTTCGGCTGGATGTGGTCGAGCACCTTGGCCTTAATCCCGATATCCGCAACGCGGACGCGCCCGCAATGCAGCCGCCCTGGCAGCAGCAGGTGGCCCGGCTTGCGGCGGAAAAAGGTGACAGTTTCCGCAGCG
>JBEBWH010000228.1:0-5455 GCA_040392305.1 Bradyrhizobium sp.
CGCGGCTATTGAAGGGTGAGGCGCTCTGAAGCGTTTTCGAGCGAAGCACGCCCCACTTCCGTCAAAAGCGGAGAGCGCTGGCGCAGAGGAAGACGCTAATCGATGCGCCGGGCTTCCTCGGGCAGCATGATGGGAATGCCGTCGCGGATCGGATAAGCGAGCTTGGCGGTCGGCGAGATCAGTTCCTGCCGCTCGCTGTCGAATTCCAGCCGGCCCTTGGTCAGCGGGCAGACGAGAATCTCCAGCAGCTTCGGATCGACGTTGTGTTCGGGATGATCGGGCAGGGGAAGCGTCATCGGAGCTCCGGTTTGGCGGTTACTGCAGCGGAGGATCGCCGCCGCTGGTCTTTTTCTTGGCGAGGTCCATCTGCGTCACCGCAATCAGGATCTCGGCGCGGGTCTTGAGGTCCTTGGCTTCCAGCAGCGCCTGCTTTTCCGCCGGCCCGTAAGGCGACATCATCGCGAGTGCGTTGACCAGCGCTTCGTTGGGCGCGCTCTCCACGCCCTCCCAATCGACTTTGAGGCGGTTGGCCTTGAGGAAATCGGTCAGCACGCGCAACAGCGTCTTGCGATCGACTTCGTCCTCGCCCTTGCGCGCGGTGAAGTCGTCGACGAAAGCGAAGAAATCGACGCGGCACTGCCGATAGGCAGTCTGCACAGAAAGCTCTTCGACGACGCGAAAGCGGGACACGCCGGTCAGCTCGAGGATGTAGCGGCCGTCGCCGGATTCGGCGAGCTGCGTGATGCGACCGACGCAGCCGACCTGAAACAAAGGCGGCGCGACGTCGCCCTCTGCGGAACGCGCCGCCTCGGGCTGGATCATCCCGATCAGGCGGTGGCCGTCGCGCAACGCGTCATCCACCATCGCCAGATAGCGGGGCTCGAAGATGTTGAGCGGCATCTGGCCGCGCGGCAGCAGCAGCGCCCCCGGCAACGGAAACACCGGAATGATCTCCGGCAGCTCGGCCGGGCCGCGATATTCGACATTGATCGGCATTGTCAGTCCTTCATGCCGTTCGGACCGGCCGCATCCCCGCCCTCGTCACGAGAACAGGATCGAGGACAGCCGTTTCCGGCCTTCGACGGTCGCTTCGTCAACCGGACCCCACGCCTCGAAAAACTGCACGAGCTGCTTGCGCGCACCGTCGTCGTTCCATTTGCGGTCGCGCCGCACGATATTGATCAGATGTTCCACAGCATCGGTGCGCCGGCCACCGGCATTGAGCGCAATGGCAAGATCGAACCGGGCCTGGTGGTTGCCGGGCTCGGCTGCGACTTTTTGCTCCAGTTCATTGACGGGGCCGAGCGATTGGGCCTGTTCGGCGAGATCGATGATCGTCTGGACCGCCTTGACCGCGGCGTCCTCGCGCTTGGCCTCGGGCACCAGCGCCAGCGTCTGCTTGGCCTGTTCGAGCGCGTCGGTCTCGGCGTAGCAGCGCGCGAGGCCTGCGAGCGCCGCGATATTGCCGGCATCTTGCGCCAGCACTTCGGCATAGATCGCGGCGGCGGTGGCGGCGTCGCCGGTTGCGGCCGCCTGTTCGGCCTCCTCGAGAAGTTCCTCGGGGCTGCCGGCGGGCGCGGGCATGTTCTTGGTCAGCTTGGCGATGAAGGCCGTGACCTGGGCTTCGCTCTGGGCGCCCATGAAGCCGTCCGCCGGCTGGCCGCCGACAAACGCAATCACCGCCGGGATCGACTGAATTCCCATCTGGCCCGGAATCGCCGGATGCTCGTCGATGTTCATCTTGACGAGCTTGACCCGGCCCTTGGCGGCAAGGACGGCCTTTTCCAGCACGGGGGTGAGTTGCCGGCATGGCCCGCACCATGGCGCCCAGAAATCGATCAGCACCGGCTGATGCCGCGATTCCTCGATCACGTCCTTCACGAAGCTCTGGGTCGTGGTGTCCTTGATCAGATCGGAACCCGGCTGCGCCGGTCCGTCGCCATGCTCGACTATCGTCACATTATCCTCGCCTGAAACCATCCTGACGGGCCACATCTCGGCCGCGCCACGTGCGTTCGGGCCGGACTGGGGTCGCCCCTCTGCCCGATGACCCGAAGACCTTGCGGATACGTTCGGACAACATGGCGGTCCTGAGGCGGAATTTCAATCGGGGTTCCCATTTTACCGGTCATCGTTTCGCGGGCGATCGCCGACGAACGACACCGTGTTCAGCCCGCCATGATCGCGGGCGTTGGCCGGTGCCGTTATGTGATCGGTACGCCGTAATAATCGTCGACGGCGCGGGTCCGCGACCGGTCACTCCAGTCCCACTCTCCCTCGCGCGCATATTTCGGGGCGTTTTCGATCTGCTCGCGCGGGATCATGATCTGATAGCCGCCCAGCTCGACGTTGTATTTGAGCGACGGCCACGGCAACGGATAGTGATCGTCGCCAATTCCCAGAAAGCCGCCGAAGGACAGCACCGCATAGGAAACGCGGCCGCTGATTTTCTCGATCATGACGCGCTCGATCGATCCGATCTTTTTGCCGTCCGGATCGTAGACGGCCGTTCCCTCGACCTTGTCGCTGCCGATCAGGCGGCCGGTTTCACGAAGTTCTGCGGCAACTGCCATGACATCGTTCTCCCGATGGTTTGACTTCTGCGGGGTCAACGGTGCGGTTTGCCGGTCGTTCCTTGCTGCGAGTGGCGAAAAATCGCGGTCGCTACACGGTTCCTTGAACCTGATGCCGGGGAACGCCCACCATTGCATCGTGTTGCATTTCAGGTCATAGAGGCCGGCCATTCTGCGGCCTGCCGACCATCCAGCCTGTTCAAGGATCCCATGCTCGACAGATTGCGACAGTTCATTGCCGATATCGTGGCGCCGTCCTCGGCGGACGAGCGGACGTTCGACGATTCCGACTATCGCCTGGCGGCCGCGGCGCTTTTGATCCACGTCATCTCGCTCGACGGCAAGCCGTCGAAGATCGAGCTTCTCAAGCTGAAATCGCTGCTCGAATATCGCTTCGAACTCGACAGCGACACCACCGACCGGCTGATCGCCGACGCGACGCTGGCCGAGGGCGGCGCGGTCGATCTCTACCACTTCACCAGCGTCATCATGCGCTCGGTCAACCTGCAGGGGCGGCTGCGGATCATCGAGATGATGTGGGAGCTGGTCTATGCCGACGATCACGTCACCGAGTTCGAGGAGAACGTCGTCTGGCGTGCCGCCGACCTGCTCGGCATCTCCGGGCGCGATCGCGTCAATCTGCGCCGCCAGGTGCTGAGCGGACGCCTCGCACCGGGCGACGCATCCTCAGGCTAGTCATCCCGCCGACCTGACCGAACATAGGCTGATCCGGGACGGACACCTCCGGGGGATCGCATCGTGATCGAGCGCGTAACGCTGATTACCGGGGCCTCGTCTGGAATTGGGGCCGAACTCGCCAAGGTCTTCGCCGCGCATGGCCACCGCGTCGCGCTGACGGCGCGGCGCGCCGACCGGCTCGAACTGCTCGCCGCCGAAATCGTGGCGGCCGGCGGCCCGGCTCCGATCATCGTGGCCTGCGATCTGGCCAAATCCGACGCCGGCGAGATCATCGCCAAGCATCTCGCGGACGCGCAGGTCGAGGTCGATATTCTGGTCAACAATGCGGGCTTCGGCCTGCTGGGTGAGGTGGTCAGCCTCGATCGCGACGATCAGCTCGGCCTGATCGATCTCAATATCCGGGCACTGACCGACCTGACGCTGCGATGCGCCGACAGCGTCATCCGCCATCGCGGCGGCATCCTCAATGTGGCGTCCATCGCCGGATTTCTGCCGGGGCCGGGAATGGCGGCCTATTACGCCAGCAAGGCCTATGTCCTGTCGTGGAGCGAGGCGTTGCATTTCGAGCTGGGGCCGCTCGGCGTGCGGGTCACGGCGCTGTGCCCGGGGCCGGTGCCGACCGGCTTTCAGGCCCGCGCGGGCATTCAGCCCGGGCTTGATTCGCGGCTCCTCAACGTATCGGCCGCCGCTGTCGCGCGCGCCGGCTATCGGGGCCTGATGGCCAATCGCCGCGTGGTGCTGCCCGGCCTCGGCGTCAGGCTCATTCCGCTGCTGCTGCGCTTCGTGCCGCGCGGCGTCGTGCTGGCCGCGGCGGGACGCTTGCAGACGCGCCGCCGTTGAATTTCTCGCGAGCGATCGCATCGGCCATATTTCGGCCGTTTGCGGAGCTGCAAAACAAACATGTTCGATTAAACGAATTGCGGTATGATTCCTTCGAGATGGAGCAAGACCAAACCGGCATAATCCGATCGGCCCAGGTCCGCAGTTCGGGCAGGGCTTTTGACCGTTCCCCGCCAGACAGTGCGAAAGCGCCCGTTCTGATCGTCCTGCATCAGGAGACGTCGACGCCCGGCCGCGTCGGCAATGCGCTGCGGACGCTCGGCTTTCGGCTCGACATCCGCCGCCCCCGGTTCGGCGACCCGCTGCCTGATACGCTCGAACGCCATGCCGGCGCGATCGTGTTCGGCGGACCGATGAGCGCCAACGATCCGGACGACTTCATTCGCCGCGAGATCGACTGGCTCGCGGTGCCGCTCAAGGAGCAGCGGCCGTTCATCGGCATCTGCCTCGGGGCGCAGATGCTCGCCAAGCATCTGGGCGCGCGGGTCGCGCCCGATCCGCTCGGCCGGGCCAAGATCGGCTATTATGGCATCCAGCCGACGCCCGCGGGCGAGGCCGTGTGCGCCGAATGGCCGGTGCAGGCCTATCACTGGCACCGCGAAGGGTTCGATCTGCCGCCCGGCAGCGAATTGCTGGCCGAGGGCGTCAGCACCGATATCTTCCCGATCCAGGCGTTTCGCAGCGGCAGTTGCTACGGGTTGCAGTTTCACCCGGATGTGACGACCGCGATGATGCATCGCTGGACCACCCGCGGACATGAGCGGCTGACATTGCCGGGCGCGCGACCGCGGGCGGACCATTTTGCCTGGCGGGCCGTTCATGATCTGGCCGAACGGGCCTGGCTGATGCGGTTTCTTGAAGGCTGGCTGCGCAACGAGCGGCAGATCGCAGCATCGTTCGCCGGGAATCTGGCTGCGGAATAACCGCGTTCGGGCGCGGGGAACGCGCCGCGACCGATGCGCCACCAACTGGACATCCGGGAAATCAAGGACCGGGGAAAATTGGTGGAGCCGAGGGGAATCGAACCCCTGACCTCCTCATTGCGAACGAGGCGCTCTCCCATCTGAGCTACGGCCCCTCCGTGGCGGATCGCTCCGCGACACGGCAAGCGCCGCCATTTACCGTCCCGGCCGATGCCAAGTCAAGGAGAGCCGGGTAGGGAAGCGACGGCGTTTTTTTTGGGGCCGGCGGTGTCGCAGGAGGGCACTCCTGCCGCCGCGTGCTGCGCGGCCTTCCGGGATTCGGCGTCGCTGCTTTCCTTGTTTCGCCCTCTCCCTTGTTTGCGGCGGGCCGAACCGATAGTTTGCCGCCCGTCCCGCGGGTATGGCGCCGTCAGGCGCAAT
>JBEBWH010000229.1:0-5430 GCA_040392305.1 Bradyrhizobium sp.
ATTCACGACGAGGGCTCGCGCACGCTGATGGAGCGGCTCAAGGGCAAGGTCCGCGTCGATTTCGAGACGGCGCGGCGGCTGTTCACGCTGATTTCCGTTCTGCACTGGAAGGGTTGAGGCGGGATGGCGGCGCCTGCGCGCGTTCGCGATCCGCAGGCGGTGCTGTTCGCCTGCGGCCAGAACAGCGTCCGCTCGCCGATGGCGGCGAGCCTGCTGCAGCAGATGTTTCCCGATACCCTCTATGTGCGCTCCGCCGGCGTGCGCAAAGGCGCGCTCGATCCGTTCGCGGTGAGCGTGATGGCCGAGATCGGCCACGACATCTCGCATCATCGCCCGATGACGTTCGAGGAGCTGGAAGATTGGGAGGGGCTCAATTTCGACCTCATCGTGACGCTGTCGCCGGAGGCGCATCACAAGGCGCTGGAACTGACGCGCACCATCGCCGCCGAGGTCGAATACTGGCCGACGCCCGATCCGGTCGATCTCGGGCAGACCCGCGAACAGCGCCTTGCCGCCTATCGCGACGTGCTCGATGCCTTGAGCGAGCGCATCCGCAAGCGCTTCGTGCGCAAGCCGGCCGGCGGGCTGTGAGCCGGCCCGCGCCGGCGGTTGTCGAACGCGGGCGCTTCCGCTAGTTTCCGCGCGCCATGGCGCGGTTGTCGCGCCATCGCCGTCATTCTCGCGCCGTCCGCGCTGCCATCTCATCGCCAAAGGGCTTCATGTCCGTTCGCCCCAAACTCGTTCTTGCGTCCGCCTCGCCGCGCCGTCTCGCTCTGCTCAACCAGGCGGGCATCGAACCTGACGCCCTGCGCCCGGCCGAGATCGACGAAACGCCGAGCAAGGGCGAACTGCCGCGCGCCTGCGCCAACCGCCTCGCCCACGCCAAGGCCGAGGCCGCGCTGGCTTCGGTGCAGCGCGACGACGAATTGCGCGGCGCCTTCATCCTTGCCGCCGACACCGTGGTCGCGGTCGGCCGTCGCATCCTGCCGAAGGCGGAACTGATGGACGAGGCGTCGCAGTGCCTGCGGCTGCTGTCGGGCCGCAATCACCGCGTCTACACCGCGATCTGCATGGTGACGCCGAAAGGCGCGTTCCGGCAGCGGCTGGTTGAGACGCGGGTGCGGTTCAAGCGCCTTACGGAAGAGGACATCAAGGGCTATCTTGATTCCGGCGAGTGGCGCGGCAAGGCCGGCGGCTACGCGGTGCAGGGCATCGCCGGTTCGTTCGTGGTCAAGCTGGTCGGCTCGTATACCAATGTGGTCGGGTTGCCGCTCTATGAAGCCGTGTCGCTGCTCGGCGGCGAGGGCTATCCGATCCGCTCCGGATGGATCGATGGCGGCTAGGCCAGGCGAAACCAGAGGTGCGAAACGCTGCCCGATCTGCGGCAAGCCCGCGGTCGAGGCGTCCAAGCCGTTCTGCTCGGAGCGCTGCCGCGACGTCGATCTCAATCGCTGGCTGTCGGGCGCTTACGCCATTCCCGGCCGCGAGGACGACGAGGACACCTCGGGGTAATTCCGTCGTCATGCCCGAATCTGATCCGGGCATCCACGTCTTTGCGACCGCCTCCCTTTATCCCTCCCCCGCAAGCGGGGGAGGGTAGGGCGTGGCCGGGGCGAAAGAGCGTTCACGCCCGTCTTCAACGCGCCAGGGCGGGCCATGACCGCGACGGCGAAGGTTACGCCAGCCCTTCGCTCTTGAGCGCTTCCTGCACCTTCGGCCGCGCCGCCATGCGCGCCTTGTAGGCCATGAGATTCTTCAGCGCCGACAGGTCCATCTTGTGCGCATCCGCCCAGCGCAGCATGGTGTAGAGATAGCCGTCGGCGACGCTGAACGCGCCCATCAGGTAATCCTTGCCGGCAAGCTTCTCGTCGACATGCTTGAATTTGCCCATCAGGCGATCGCGGAAGAACGCCTTGGTGTCGTCGCTGAGCACGGGCGCGAACAGCGGGCTGAAGTTCTTGTGCAGTTCGCTGGTGAGGAAGTTGAGCCATTCCTGAAGCCGGTAGCGCTCGGTGGTGCCGGCGGCGGGCGCGAGTGTCTTGTCGGCGGCCTTGTCGGCGATCGCCTGCACGATGACCGGGCCTTCGGTGAGCTGCTCGCCGTTGTCGAGCACCAGCACCGGCACCTGTCCCTTGGGATTGACCGCAAGAAAATCGCTGCCGTCGGCGAGCTTCTTGGCCTTCAGATCGACCCTGACGAGGTCGTGTCCGAGGCCCGCCTCAAGCAGCGCGATATGGGGTGACAGCGAGCAGGCGCCGGGTGAATAGTACAGCTTCATGGGAATTGACCTTCCTTCGGGTTATTGATCGAGTGAAATGATGCGACTAAATGCGGTTGCATGAAATAGTCAAGATTGATGCAATTGCATTAACTTGTTAGACTTTCGTCAGTCAACCGGGCGGAGCCCATGAAACGCAGACCATCGCCGGAAGCGACCGCAGCCTGGACCCGCCTGACGCGGGTGCAGACGCGCGTGCTGGGGGCGGTGGAGCAGGACCTGAAGAAGGCCGGGTTTCCGCCGCTGGCCTGGTACGACGCGCTGCATGAACTGTCGCGCGCCCCCGGCGGCGAACTGCGCCCGGTCGAGCTCGAACGGCAGATGCTGATTCCGCAATATTCGACCTCGCGCCTGATCGACCGCCTGGTCGAGGAAGGGCTGGCGGTGCGCCGCGAGTGCCAGCGCGACAAGCGTGGCCAGTATGTGGAAATCACCGAGGCCGGCCGCGAATTGCAGAAGAATATGTGGAGCGCCTACGGAGCGGCGATCGAGCGCCATATCGGTTCGAAACTGACAGACGCCGATGCGGCCACCCTGCGCGATCTGCTTGACCGGCTCGGCTGCTCCTGCGATGGGGCGGGAGCGCCCGACACTGTGTCGGCCCGATGACCCTGCTTTGCTTCCTGTTGCCGGCTGCTGTCAGCCGCCGGTCTTCCCGCCTGCACGCGCGCATAACGGCCGCGTCTTCAACCCGGACCTGTCATGGCGCGTGACCAGATCGATATGACGCCCCTCCGCTCGCGCGACGAACTGGTCGCGTGGATCGAAGCGGGCGTGAAGCCGACGGCGCAATTCCGCATCGGCACCGAGCACGAAAAAACGCCTTTCACGCTGCAGGATCATCGCCCCGTTCCCTATGAGGGGCCGCGCGGCATCGGCATGCTGCTCGAAGGCATGCAGCTTCTGCTCGGCTGGGAGCCGATCATGGAGCAGGACAACATCATCGGGCTGCACGACGTCACCGGCGGCGGCGCGATCTCGCTGGAGCCGGGCGGGCAGTTCGAACTGTCCGGCGCGCCGGTGGAGACGCTGCATCAGACGCTGTCCGAGCTGACCGCGCATCTCGCCCAGGTGCGCGAGATCGCAACGCCGCTCGGCATCGGCTTTCTCGGACTCGGCATGACGCCGTCATGGTCGCGCGCCGAGATTCCGATGATGCCGAAGGGGCGCTACGGCATCATGACGCGCTATATGCCCAAGGTCGGCACGCTCGGGCTCGACATGATGTATCGCACCTGCACGGTGCAGACCAATCTCGACTTCTGCTCGGAGGCCGACATGGTCAAGAAGCTGCGCGTATCGCTGGCGCTGCAGCCGATCGCCACCGCGCTGTTCGCGAACTCGCCGTTCACGGAAGGCAAGCCGAACGGGTTTCTGTCGTTCCGCTCCGAGATCTGGCGGCACACCGACGATGCGCGCGCCGGCATGCTGCCGTGGGCGTTCGAGGACGGCATGGGCTTCGAACGCTGGGTCGATTACGCGCTCGACGTGCCGATGTATTTCGTCAAGCGCGGCGACAGCTATATCGACGTCGCCGGCTCCTCGTTCCGCGATTTCTTCGCCGGCCGCAATCCGCATCTGCCCGGCGAGCAGCCGACCTTGTCGGACTGGGCCAACCATCTGTCCACGATCTTTCCCGAGGTGCGGCTCAAGCGCTATCTGGAAATGCGCGGCGCCGACAACGTGCCGTGGGAGCGGCTGACCGCGCTGCCAGCCTTCTGGGTCGGGCTTCTGTACGACGAGGCGAGCCTCGACGGCGCATGGGAAATCGCGCGCAGATGGACCGCGGCGGAACGGCAGGCGCTGCGCGACGACGTGCCCCGCTTCGGCCTCAAGGCGCGCATCGGCAACCGCTTCGTCTACGAGATCGCGCGCGAATGTCTGGCGCTGGCGCATGCCGGATTGCGGCGGCGGGCGCGGCTCGATCATGCCGGGCGCGACGAAACCCGCCATCTCGCGCCGCTCGATCAGACGCTCGACAGCGGGCGCACGCCGGCCGAGGAGATGCTGGCGAAGTTTCACGGCGAATGGCGTGGCTCGGTCGAGCCTGCCTATCGCGACTACGCGCTCTGAGCGCGACGCGGGAGTGGACGGGACGGCGCAGGCAGGAACCGTCGGCGTCATGGGGCATTCTCATCCGGCAGGCAGGCCATCGCCGGGGCGTCCCGCATCAGGCCCGCCGATCGTGCCGATGCCGTCTTCGTGAAGGCCGCGCGCTGTATGCTGTTCACGCCCCGTACAGGTAGCGGTCGCTTAAGATGGGGCGCCAGCCATCCGCCGAAAGTGAACCGGTATGCTCAAGCTTTGCCTGACCGTTGCCGCAGCGTGCCTGCTTTGCAGCGCGCTCGCGTCCGGTGCGGCGCGGGCGCAGGCGAATTTCGACCGGCCGGGGGGCGACTACAAGCATTTCAGCCTGCCGTCCGGCGATCCGGCCGAGTGCGCCATGAGCTGCGAGCGCGACCGCCGCTGCCGCGCCTGGAGCTTCAACTATCCGTCGGGCCGGCAGGGGGCTGCGGTGTGCTGGCTCAAGAACAGCGTGCCGCGCCGGATCGGGGATTCGTGCTGCGTGTCGGGCGTGCGCGGCGCGGGCGTGGTCGAGAGCCGCACCCGCGCGAGCGAGATGGCGATCGACCGCATCGGCGGGGACTTGCGCAATTTCGAGATGGCGCTGGATCAGGAGGCCGATGCCTGCCGCAAGGCCTGCGACGCGGACGGCAAGTGCCGCGCCTGGACGTTTGCGCGCGCGGGCTACGGCGGCGCCGCGCCGCGCTGCTTCCTCAAGAGCCAGATCAAGCCGCCGCGCCGCAGCCCGTGCTGCATCTCGGGCGTGGTGCGCTGAAACACGGCCCGATCACGTTGAAGGATCACGGGATGCGCATTCTCCGTCATGGCCGGGCTTGTCCCGGCCATCCACGCCTTGGTTTGCTGAGCAGCCGTTAAGACGTGGATGCCCGGCATAAAGCCGGGCATGACGATGGAATCGGCCTATGTATGACCCAATTCGACCTGAATGGATTCTGCGCTCATTCTTGATCAGCCCGTGCCGCCGACCGTGATCGCGTCCATCCGCAGCGTCGGCTGGCCGACGCCGACCGGCACGCCCTGGCCGTTCTTGCCGCAGGTGCCGATGCCGGCGTCGAGTTCGAGATCGT
>JBEBWH010000230.1:0-5373 GCA_040392305.1 Bradyrhizobium sp.
CTCCTTCTCCGGTTCGATCTGGATGCCGAACACGCGCTGCAGGCCGATGCGGCCGATGCCGCGCCCGAACAGAACGGTGCCGCCGTGGGCGCCGGCGTTCATCGTCGCTTCCAGAATGGTGTCGCCCCAACCCTTGCGCACAATGCTGACGATCAGGCGTGGGTTCTGCATTTCAATCCCCTCGTTTTCGCAATGTCGGTCGCATGATGAATCCCAGCAGCATGACGGACAGGATTGGTGCCAGCGCGATCAGCGCCACGAAGCCAAGCCCGTGCAGGATCGGGTCGCGATCGCCGGCCGAGGCGGCCGCGCCCAGCGCAAGCGCCAGCAGAAAGGTGTTGGCGAGCGGCCCGGTTGCGACGCCACCGGAGTCGGCGGCGATCGCTGCGAAATCCCTATCGCTGAATGCGATCAGGATGATGGCGAGCGCATAGCCCGGCACCACGAGATACGGCAGCGGAATCCCGTAGGCGATCCTGAGGATGCCGATCCCGACCCAGAGCGCGACGCCGGCGCAGACCGCATACAAAACTGCCGTCCGGCGGATCGAGCCGTTGGATGCCTCCTCGACCTGATCGGCGAGGATGCGCACCGCCGGTTCGCCCCAGGTCGTGAAGAAGCCGAGCAGCAGCCCGACGAGGAAGATGAGCCAGGTCTGATCGAGGCTGCCAAGAGCTTCCCCGATCATCCGGCCGAATGGCAGGAAGCCGATGCCGACCCCGAGGAGGAACAGAAAGAGGCCGACGGCGGCGATGGCCGTGCCTTTCAGGATGTCGGCGACCTGCCGCCGCGGCAGCCGCAGCAGAAAGATCTGGAAGATCACAAACAGCACGGCGAGCGGCCCGACCGCGACCGCGACGCTCCAGGCGATCGCCGCAATTTCGCCGGCCCACGACCCGGTCATCACAGCAGCGCTCCCGCCAGCAGAAGAATGATGATCGGACCGACCGACGCAATCCCGAGCAGGCCGAAGCCATCGGAAATGGCCGAGCGCCCGGCAAGGACCGAACTGAGGCCAATGGCAAGGGCGATGATGACGGGGGCCGACAGAACGCCGGTGGTGACGCTGCCGGCGTCGAATGCCAGCGGGACGAACCGCGCGGGCGCGATCAGGCACAGCGCGATGACGACCGCGTAGATCGCCGCCAGCAGCAGGCGGATCGACCAGCCGGTAATGATGCGCCCCATCGCGATGGCGGCAAAGATCGCGACGCCGAAGGCGATGGCATAGAGCACGGCGTGGCCGGAAATGGCGCCTTGCGAGACGCCATCGACCTGGCTTGACAGCACGAGCACGTCGGGCTCGGCGATCGTCGTTGCGAAGCCGAGCGAAAACGCCACGCTGACGATCAGCGCAACGGAGCCTTTCTTCGGCAACTCCGCGCCGATGAAACGGCCCATCGGCAGAATGCCGAGGTCGATCCCGGTGAACAGCAACAGCATGCCGACCATCGCCAGCGCGGCACCTGCGAGGAACTGTACGAATAGATCGAGCGGCGCGTGAACGAGGGTCAGCTGAAGGCCGATGACGATGCCGACAAGCGGCGCTACCGCCTTGACGACATCGACCAGCTTGTCCCTCAGAGCAGTCCACATGCTTGAAAAGCCGGCCGGTTGGAAGGTGGGGTGCTCGCTCTCCGTCGCGGAGAAACGAGACTATGCAACGCGCGTGCGCGGTGCGGCATTTTGGGCGAGCCAGCCGGCGATGCGCCGCCACGTCGTCGTCAGGGTTGTTGCGCCCATGAACAGGCTGAGGTGCCCGCAGTTCTCGACGAAGGTGACGATCTCGACAGGCGGCGTACCGATCAGGTGCCCGGTGGCAAGCAGTTGCTCCGGCGCCACCAGTTCATCGTCCCGCCCGGCCAGCAGGCAGATCGGGATTTTGATGTCGCGGAGATCGATGCGGCGGCCGAGCGCGACAAAGCGGTTTTCCGCGATCTGATTGTCCTTAAACAGCGAACGCACGACCTGCAGATAGAAGGCCCCCGGCAGATCGACGGTCGAAACGTACCAGTGCCGGAACCGGCGCTCCAACTCATCGATGTGGGGCGCCGTGATTGCGGCCGGGAACTGAAGCACCTGTGCGATATCGGCGGCGCTCGGCGACGGACTCCATGTCTCCAGCAGATGCCGCCCGTTGACCCGACCCTCGCCGGCACGAACCAGATGCTCGAACCAGGCGAACGGTGTGCTGGCGACGAACTGTCCCAGCCCGGACGGTGCGGCGGCAATATCGACCGGCGCGCCGGCCAGAACAAGCCGGCTTACTTTTTCAGGAAAGCGCGCCGCATAGACCAGCGCCAGCCAGCCGCCCTGACAGAGGCCGACAAGATTAACGGGCGGCTTCACGTCGTCGATGGCGACATTGAGTTCGGCAAGGTAGGTGTCGATGGAAAAGTTGCGCATCTCGGCTGTCGCCGATCGCCAGTCGGTGACGAACAGGTGGCGCAGGCCGGCATCGAGAAGAGTCTCGACCAGGCTGTGCCCCGATGAAAAATCGGCGACGGTGGCGCGATGAAGCGCGAACGGTGCGCACACGACGGTGGCCGGCCCCACGGTATCGCGGGAGAAGTCGCGCAATTGCATCGACGGCAGATCCAGCCGCACGGTGTTCGGCGTGGCCCATTCGGGCGGGTGTGGATCGCTCGCTTTGCCGGTCAGCGTCGCGACCATCAGGTCGAGGAAAGACGCCGTGGCCTGGCTGGCGGAAGCGGCGGCCGATAGCGGCCACAGGAACGCCGGCGGCAGGCGAGGGTGATGTGCCGACGCGCCAAGCCTGTCCGGTTCGCGGGCGGCCTTGCGGTCGCAACCTTGAAAATGCTGCCGGTTCGACATCGGGAACCTCGGGCCGGCGCCGGCCGCGCCAAATGCTAACTGCTGAAGCCCCCGCTCTTGATCGAGAACAGCCGTGCGTTGGCCTTCAGCAACTCCTCGCTGTCCTTGACCAGGCGGCGGTTGCTGTCGGTGATGATCTGAAGCTGGCGGTTTGCGAACTCCTGATACACCGCCGCCGCATCGGGCGCCGAGCGCGTCGCGGCAAGCCGGCCGAACATCTCCGAAATCAACGCGGCTTCGGATTGCGCCTGATCAAGCCAAACCTGGCTGATCTTTCCGGCGATGTCCCAAAAATGCTTCTGTGTTTCGGCCAGCGCTTCCAATTGCTGTTTGGCCGTGTCGGCGAACTGTTCCTGGACCTTCTGCGGGTTCGGAGGATTGCCGTGCGGTGGATCCTGGGCCATGCATGCTCTCCTGAAGTTCTTCGGAGTAACACTGAAACCTAATTAAAACATAATGGGCAGCCGGGCTGGTTGATCCTTGTCAATCATGCAGCCGCATCAGTCCTGTAGCACATAGGTTCCGGGCGCATCATCAAGCGGCTTGCCGTCGTTCGACGCGGCCGCGACGGGGCGGGCCGCAATGCGCTCACCCGACCGCGCGTCGAGCCAGGCAGCCCATTCCGGCCACCATGAGCCGTCTTTGCGCGTGGCGGTCGCGAGAAATGCGTCGGCGTCGGCGTAGCGTTCGTTCGCCTGCCGGGTGGCGATCTGGAAATAGCGCCCCTTGCGGCCGGGCTCGGAGATGATACCGGCATTGTGGCCGCCGGTCGTCAGCGCGTAGGTGATTTCGCAGTCGGTCAACAGGTGAATCTTGTAGGTCGAGCGCCAAGGGGCGACATGATCCTTCAGCGTGCCGACTGCGAAAATCGGCAGACGGATATCGTTCAGCGCGACCGGCCGGCCGTCGATTCGGAAACGGCCCTCCGCAAGATCGTTGTCGAGAAACAATTGCCGCAGATACTCCGAATGCATGCGATAGGGCATTCGCGTCGCATCGGCGTTCCATGCCATCAGGTCGATCATCGGCTGTCGTTCGCCCATCAAGTATTCCTTGACAATGCGCGACCAGACGAGATCGTTCGAACGCAGCATCTGGAACGCCCCGGCCATCTGCCGGCTGTCGAGAAAGCCCTGCTGCCACATCATGTCCTCAAGGAAAGCGATTTGGCTTTCGTTGATGAATAGCTTCAACTCTCCGGCTTCGGTGAAGTCGGTCTGGGCGGCCAGCAGCGTCATCGATTGCAGCCGCTCGTCGCCGTCGCGCGCCATCGCGGCCGCGGCAATCGACAGTAGCGTGCCGCCGAGGCAATAGCCGACGGCGTGAACCTTCCGCGCCGGAGCGAGGTTGCCGATCGCATCCAGCGCGGCCATCACGCCGAGGCTGCGATAGTCGTCCATTCCGAGATCGCGATCCTCGGGGCCGGGATTCTTCCACGAGACCATGAACACGGTGAAGCCGCGATCGACGAGGTACTTCACCAGCGAGTTATGCGGCGACAGGTCGAGGATGTAATATTTCATGATCCAGGCGGGAACGATCAGCACCGGTTCGGGATGGACCGTGTCGGTGGTCGGCTCGTACTGGATCAGTTCGATCAGCCGATTGCGGTAGACGACCTTGCCGGGCGTGACCGCGACGTCCTTGCCGACAGCGAACCGCTCGCTTCCGGCCGCCTTCCTGCCGCTGACGGTGCGCTCCCAGTCCTCGATCAGGTTCCGCAGGCCATCGACAAAGTTCATCCCGCCGCGTTCGAGTGTGCGCTGGAGGATTTCGGGGTTGGTCAGCGGAAAGTTCGACGGCGACACCATGTCGAGGATCTGGCGCGAGGTGAACTCCACCATGTCCTCATGCTGCCGCGCAACGCCGCGCAAGCCGGTCGTCGCGTTATGCCACCACTGCTGCTGAAGCAGGAACGACTGATAAATGAAATTATAAGGCCAGCGCTGCCAGGCGTCGTCGGAAAAGCGTTTGTCCTGCGGCAGCGGCTCGATGCAGCAGGCAGGCGTCGCGTTCGGCGTCGCGCAGCGCGCCGCATAGCCGGCGAAGCGCAGGCTTTTGTGGATCGCCTTGTCGATAAGCTGCAACTGCTTGCCGGGCGAAAAGGCGAGCTGGGTCGCCCAATCCAGGTAGGCCTCGATCAGCGAGGCCGGCGACAGGCCCAATGTGAAACGCGCGATGGCCGCATGCATCGAGCGATCCATGATGTCGGGCAGCGCCGTCGTCGTGTCGCAACCGGGAGCGGGCGGGCTGTCCGTCTGGCTGGACCGCCGGTCGCCCCCGGAGGAGGCACGATAGTCAGCGAGCAGCAGGACCGGGGCATGTGGCGCCGATGTAACGGTCGCGTGATGCTCGGCATCGCCTGTGGCGGCATCGGATGCTTGCGAGATCGGGTCGCGCTGCGTCATCACGGCGATCCTTCAAGGCCGGAACAGGTCGGATTTACAGATACCGGTTCAGGCGTGCCGAACTTTGATCGAGGTCAACCTATTCACAATAGATAAGTGTCGCGGCGAAAGTGCGTCTCATCGGCGCAGC
>JBEBWH010000231.1:0-5366 GCA_040392305.1 Bradyrhizobium sp.
CCGAGCCGCGCGCCATCGCGCCGACCGAGCCCATGCCGCGATAGGCCTTGTAGGACCGGCCCTGCCACAGGAAGACGTCGCCCGGCGTCTCGTCGGTGCCCGCGAGCAGCGAGCCGACCATGGCGATGTCGGCCCCGGCGGCGAGCGCCTTGGCGAGGTCGCCCGAGAACTTGATGCCGCCGTCGGCGATTACCGGCACGTCGGCCTTTCGGGCCGCCGACACCGCTTCCATGATCGCGGTAAGCTGCGGCACGCCGACACCGGCAACGATGCGCGTGGTGCAGATCGAGCCCGGCCCGATGCCGACCTTGATGGCGTCGGCGCCAGCGTCGATCAGCGCCTGCGCGCCCTCGGCGGTGGCGACGTTGCCGGCGATCACCTGCACGGCGTTGGAGAGGCGCTTGATGCGGTTGACGGCGTCGAGCACGCGCTGCGAATGGCCGTGCGCGGTATCGACCACGACGACATCGACCCCGGCGTCGATCAGCCGCTCGGTGCGCTCGAACCCGCCATCGCCCACCGTGGTCGCGGCGGCGACGCGCAGGCGGCCCTGCTCGTCCTTGCTGGCGAGCGGATAGGCCACGGTCTTTTCCATGTCCTTGACGGTGATCAGGCCGACGCAGCGATACTGGTCGTCCACCACCAGGAGCTTCTCGATCCGGTAGCGGTGCAGGAGGCGCTTGGCTTCGTCCTGGCTGACGCCCTCGCGCACGGTGACGAGATTGTCCTTCGTCATCAGCTCCGACACTTTCTGGTTCGGATCGGTGGCGAAGCGCACGTCGCGGTTGGTGAGGATGCCGACCAGCTTGCCGGGCTTGCCGGGCGCGGCCCCCGTCACCACCGGGATGCCGGAGAAGCCGTGGTCCTTCATCTGCGCCAGCGCGTCGGCGAGCCGCTCGTCGGGGCCAATGGTCAGCGGATTGACCACCATGCCGGACTCGAACTTCTTGACCTGCCGCACCTGCGCCGCCTGCCCCTCGGGATCGAAGTTGCGGTGGATGACGCCGATGCCGCCGGCCTGCGCCATGGCGATCGCCATGCGGGCCTCGGTCACGGTGTCCATCGCGGAGGCGATGATCGGAACGTTGAGCGCAATGGTGCGGGTCAACCGCGAGCGGATATCGGCTTCCGAGGGCAGCACGTCGGACAGTCCGGGCTTGAGCAGAACGTCGTCGAAGGTGAATGCTTCAGCAAACTGCCGTCGTGCCTCGACCTGTGCCATTGCCAGCTCCGTTCTGCGCATGAACGCCGCGCGCCATGTCCCGAAATAGAAAGCTCCCGAAACAGAATAAGCGACCCGCGACGCCGGGACTGTGGCATCGGGATCGAATCGTGGCCCATCGGGAGGGGTTGGCGCTGGTCGATAGCATGCCGCCGTCCGGTTTCAAAGGTCTTTGCTGCAATGCAGGGTCGCTTATCCCGCCTTGCCGCGGCGGCCGCGGCGGCGCGCCGGAACGACGGGCCGGGACGCCTCGCAGCGGCCGAACCGGGTGGCGCTGGTCAGATGCACGAGGACCAGCGCATGCGCCGGGGCGGCCAGCAGCAGCGCCGGCGCATGCAGCGTCAGCGCGTAGTAGAGGCTGACGCCGGAGACGGCCATGTTGACCAGCATGGAGATGCGCTGCCGGTCGATCCACAACGCCAGCGGCGGAACCAGAATGGCCAGAACATACAGCATCGCCCCACCCGAGTGACCGGAGAACGGCCACCGATAGCGCGTCGCGGCGGTTGCTGGCGATCCCCCGTTAGCGGGGCGTATAGCCCGGCGGCGGGCCGTGGCGGCGGATCGCGTCCACCACCTCGCGGTGGCGGCGGTCCTCGCGCTTCATATAGATGGCGATGATGGCGTGCGCCGACGGGACGAGGAACATCACCGGGAAGATCAGCCCGAGCAGCACGCTGACGACGATCACCACCACGTTGAGAATGGCCGAAAACGGCTGGCCGTTGAGCAGCAGGCCGAGCGGCGGCACAAGGGCGGCAAGGACATAGATCATCGCTGTCTCCCGGCGGGCACGGAGGCGCCCGAACTGCTCCTGATGTAGGGCGCCCTGCCCGCCACGCAATGGCCGCGGCCAAGGTTGCCGTGCTACAGCGCAGGGCTCGTCCGCCGTTCCGGTTCCCGCGCCCAGGTTCGCATGTCGAAAGACCGCGTCATTCCGCTTATCGTCGCCGCCGCGCTGTTCATGGAAAACATGGACTCGACGGTGATCGCGACCTCGCTGCCCGCGATCGCCGCCGATATCGGCACCAGCCCGCTGACGCTCAAGCTCGCGATCACCTCCTATCTGCTGTCGCTCGCGGTGTTCATTCCGGCCAGCGGCTGGGCCGCCGACCGCTTCGGCGCGCGCACGGTGTTCAGCTCCGCCATCGCCGTGTTCATGCTCGGCTCGATCGGCTGCGCGCTTGCCTCCTCGATCCACGACTTCGTCATCGCCCGCATCGTGCAGGGGCTCGGCGGGGCGATGATGACCCCGGTCGGCCGCCTCGTGCTGCTGCGCGCGATCGACAAGAGCGCGCTCGTCAACGCCATGGCTTGGGTGACGGTGCCGGCGCTGATCGGCCCGGTGATCGGGCCACCGCTCGGCGGCTTCATCACGACCTATTTCTCGTGGCACTGGATCTTCCTCATCAACATCCCGATCGGCTTTCTCGGGATCTTCATGGCGCAGCGCTATATCGACCCGATCCGCAGCGACCACCTCGACCGCTTCGATCTGGCCGGGATGGCGCTGGCCGGACTGGGCGTGGCCGGCCTCGCCTTCGGCCTCTCGGTGGCGGGGCTCGGCCTGCTGCCGTGGCAGCTCGTCGCCGGCCTGATCGGCGGCGGCGCGGTCTTCACCGCGCTCTATGTCGTCCACGCCAGGCGCACCGACAGCCCGGTGCTCGACTTCTCCCTGATGCGCTATGCGACGATGCGCGCAAGCCTGCTCGGCGGCTTCCTGTTCCGGCTCGGCATCGGCGCGCTGCCGTTCCTGCTGCCGCTGCTGATGCAGCTCGGCTTCGGGCTGTCGCCGTTCCAGTCCGGCCTCGTCACCTTCACCTCGGCGGTCGGCTCGATCGGCATGAAGGCGCTCGCCGCGCGCATCATCCGGACCTTCGGCTTCCGCAACATCATGATGGTCAATGCGCTGGTGAGCGCGGTGTTTCTCGCCGCCTGCGCGCTGTTCACGCCGGCGACGCCGATCCTGCTGATCGTCATCATCCTGATGGTCGGCGGCTTCTTCCGCTCGCTGCAGTTCACCGCGCTCAACACGCTCGCCTATGCCGATATCGAGCCGGCCAAGATGAGCCGCGCCACCACACTCGCCAGCGTCAACCAGCAGCTCGCCATCTCGGCCGGCGTCGCGCTCGGCGCATTCTCGGTCGAAGCGACGATGGCATGGCGGCACGTCACGGAACTCAGCGCCGACGAATTCGGCCCGGCCTTCGTCGTCGTCGGCTTTTTTGCGGCGCTGTCGGCCTATTTCTTCTATCGGCTGCCGGCCGACGCCGGCCATCAGGTGTCCGGCCGCCAGATCACGGTGGTCACGGAGGAACCGCGCGAGGCCGATGTCGAGGAAGCCGCCGGCAGCGAAACCGTGACCGCGCGCGACCAGAAACTCGGCTGAAACGCCCGCTCAGGGACCATTGCCGCCGCAGCGGCCGCGTGGTTTGCTTCGCGACCGGGCTGATCGAGCGGAGACTTGCATGCTGCGCCGTTTCTGGTTCCTGGCCGTGCTCGGCCTGTTCGTCGCCGCCGCGCCCGCGCTCGCGCAAGCGCCGAAGCCGCCCGCGAGCCAGTGCCTCGCCATGGCGCAAATGCTGCCGCGCGCGATCCATGCCAGCATCCGCACCGCCGCAGCGTCCGACGAGGTCACGATCCGCTATGCCGGACATTCGACCTATGTGATCGAAACGCCGGACGGCGTGCGCATCGCCACCGACTACACCGGCACCTACGACACCGGCGGGTTGCCCGATGTCGTCACCATGAACCGGGCGCACTCGACCCACTACACGCTCAATCCCGATCCGCGCATCAAGCATGTGCTGCACGGCTGGGGCGAAGGGGCCGAGCCCGCGAAACACGCGCTGACCGTCGGCGACGCCTTCATCCGCAACGTGCCGACCGATATCCGCCGCACGCTGTACGGCTACGGCCCCGAAACCGAGATGATCCCCAACGGCAACTCGATCTTCATCTTCGAGGTCGCAGGGCTGTGCATCGGCCATCTCGGCCACCTGCACCATCCGCTCGACGAGAGTCACATCGCCGCCATCGGCCGGCTCGACATCGTGATGGTGCCGATCGACGGCAGCTACACCATGTCGCTCGACGGCATGTCGGAAATCGTGCGGCGGCTGCGCTCGTCGATCGTGCTGCCGATGCATCGCTTCGGCACGCCGCTTGCGGACCTGCTCGACCGCCTGCGCGGCCAGTTCGCCATCGACCGGCGGACCGAAGCCTCGTTCCGCATCTCGGCGGGGGCCTTGCCGAAAACGCCGACGGTGATCGTGCTGCGCGGAGTGTGAGGCTTACGCGCCGCCGCGAAAGCCGATCGCCAGCACGTAGCGCTCGGAGGAATCCTGCCGGCTCGCGGCGGGCTTGACGTGCCGGACGGTGGCGTAGTCGCGCTTGAGTTGCGCCATCAGCTCCGCATCCGCGCCGCTCTGGAACGTCTTCGCAATGAACGCGCCGCCGGGCTTGAGCACTTCCGCGGCGAATGCCGCCGCCTCCTCGACCAGACCGACGATCCGCAACTGGTCGGTCTTGCGGTGGCCGGTGGTGTTGGCGGCCATGTCCGACATCACGACATCGACGCTGGCGCCGTCGATCATGGCGCGCAGCGCCTCCGGCGCGTCGGCATCCATGAAGTCGAGCTGCGTGAAGGTGACGCCGGCAATCTCCGGCATCTCCAGGAGGTCGATGGCGATCACCTTGCCCTTGCCGTCCACCGCGCCGACGCGCTTCGCCGCGATCTGGCTCCAGCCGCCGGGCGCGGCGCCAAGATCGACCACCACCTGCCCCGGCTTGAGCAGGCGATATTTGTCGTCGATCTCGAGGAGCTTGTAGGCCGCGCGCGAGCGATAGCCGTCGCGCCTTGCCTGCGCGACATAGGGATCGTTGAGCTGGCGTTCGAGCCAGAGCTTTGACGACAGCTTGCGCTTGCCACCGCTTTTCACGGTGACGTGCAGCCGCCCGGTTGTATCTTTCGCCATCTCGCTATCGCGGCCGGAATTGATCGATCGGCGCGGGCTTTAGCACAGGCCGCGCGATAAGGACATCACATCGCCGCCAGCGCGCCGTCCTCGCGCATCATCTCCACCAGCATGCCCTCGCGCAGGCCGCGGTCGGCGACGCGCAGGCGCGGCAACGGAAAGGC